>NZ_JBFSVK010000002.1:0-218863 GCF_041467855.1 Vibrio sp. 10N.247.311.51
ATAAGCATATCAATGTGATTTACCGCTACGCGGTTGTGCCGACTGCGTCGTCACCGTTACTTTTCAAACTTAAAGTCCTTTCTATAAGAAACTCTATATTTGAAAATTGAAATGCCACAAACCATTACGTTGGTATGTGATTAGTCGGTCACTCGTCCCTCGTTCCCTCTGTCGCTTTGCGACGCAGTGTTAATCTCATTGAATGAAGTCTTTTTAAACGTGGTGACGATTGAGCGAGGAACGAGCGATTGAGTGCGCGCCAGCGCTAATACTGCATACCAGAAAGTGTCCATAATCAACCCTTATAAGTACTATATAGGATTGGTCAGGGACACTTTTTCGTTACCGCTTATAGACGAGTTTGGACGTTAAGCGGGGGTGTTCACCTCGAAGTTGAAGTCTTTAGGAACACGTCCCATTGCCAATGCTTTCTTTAACCTCAACATGTGCTTGGGTTCATCCGCGTTTGGAGAGAACCCGTTAGCTTTCTCGAATTTCTTAACCAATCGTCCTGCTTTCTTTCTACATCCGCCTAATGCTTTAATCACGGGACAACCTTTACCCTTATTGCCTTTACCATTTGTATTGCCGACTGGTGCTCCTGTCTCATCGATTAATTGAATCGCTTTAGATGCGTCTATAGTCGCATTTGGTAGTCTACCCATTAGGAATTCTGCCGCTCTCATGTCTGGAACAAAGAACGTACACTCTCGCGTATCGTCTGGAACTCTGATACAGGTACGTGTCACCGCTTGGTATACAACGTCTAACACGTTCTGATTCACGTATGCGTCTGTTAGATAGTGCTTATCAAATCCTAGCGCTTGACTGCATTTCTCCATGAATGGGATTTGATAAGGATTCGGATTCGCGCTATAAATCACGGCCGCTGTTGTTTTGTTTTTGTATGCGTTAAGACCATGTGCTTTGGTCGGGATAAGCTCTAGGGGTTGTACAAGTGCTTTCTGACGCTCTTTGTTGGTAATGGTAATTATCTCATCATCAACACTTTCTTTAACTGTGTTCACCATTGTATCGAAGTGCTTTTCTAGCACCTCTCTACTAATGAAATCACGCTCTGAATCACGATAGATTGCAAGTGGATAGATAGTTACCTTATTATCCATTTGGTTGCCACGCACTAAAAATTCATCATCACATGACGTACCTGCCTCATATCCGCATAGATTGGTAAAATATAAGTATGGAATCGTGTCTTTGACAGTAGCTGCCATCAAATGAATTTGTAAGAAGCTCTCGAATTTCTTTGGGTCTGTATAGTGTGCGTAGTGGTAACCCACTTTCTCCTTCCCCCTGCTATAGTCGATTGCAAAACCTGACGATAGGGTTGCCTCCAGTAATTGAGCCTTATCGTCTGACAGTTCGCTAGAACCTTGCTTGTGCTCGCCTAATCGCTTTTCTACTTGTTCACGACTACTCATTATCACATCTAGCCAACTCGCGTCTGCCACGCTTGTCCAGATTGATTTGAACTGTAAAATCTCTAATGGTAGTTCATCAATGATAAGTGTTCGCTCGCCAAATGAATCTGCATATCGTAATAGTGTGGAATGGGTTGTTAAGATAACCCGCGTCTCGTCAATATAGTCTTTGTTGTGAAATAAGAATTCACTAACTGATTGCCCTCTAGGTGGTGTCTCGCTTGTCACTACTAAGCAATCACCAAGAAGTGCTTTAATCTCATAAACTAGTTTCAAAGTCGGTACAGCAAAAACCACCCTACAATCTGATTTCTTAATCAGATTAGTCATTGCGAAAGTCTTTCCTGAGCCTGGTGGGTGCTCATGGATATATAACTTGTTTTTCATTTGATTTCCTTTTCTTTAGACGTGCAAAAACCATCACCAGATAAGGGTGATTAGAAAATCTTTTTAAAATTTGGGTATTTGAAAATACAGGAGTTTTGAAAAGACCGATTTGCAGTCGGTTTATAAAAATTGTTAGAGGTGCTCACGTCTCTGAAAATCAGTGAGCGACAACCCCGTATTTGGTACTAGGAAAGCACCTCTAACAACTCTATAGGTATTTATATCGTAAGATTATGACCATTATAACATCGAAAAACAGAGTTATAAACAATGTGTTTTATATGCTTTTTAGATATAAAAAGGGCTAATATCACTTGAGATTAGCCCTTAAACTATAAGGTCGAGAGCGTTAAGACAACACCGAATCAATAGGAGCAGCTGTTCAAATTATCCATGAAGTTATGGCTAATTTTCCTTAATTACTTAAAAACTGCACAAGCCTTTGTGAATATCGTTGCTTGAACCTCCTAGCTAGACTTAAATAGCTAGTTGAATACGGTCTACATCAACTTTCACCTCAGACCAATCTTTGTCTACTTCACCAATTATCATAACTTTTTCTTTTGGTGTCACTGTAACGCCCATCCATTTATCACTATCGACCTCGATGACAATATTGTTCGTTCCATCACTGAACATATATGCATCGTCACCTAAAAAATGAGTAACATTACCTGTTAATTGAACCATTGAGTCATCACGAGCTTCTAGAGCTTGCGCTACGGTTGTGGCCATTTGTGCAACAGGGCCATTGAAGCCACCTCCTATAACTGCGTTTTGAGGGTTTGCCATCGCAAAACCAGAAGAAAGAAGAAGTACTGAAGTAAGGATTGTTTTTTTCATTGTTTTGACCTAGTTGAGGGTTGATTTCGTTTTGATGTATTAACTATGACAAAGTCACATTGAATGAGGTTTGAATTTATTATTCATCTTCCGTTCACTAATAAGCGATGCGTGAGCTTACCTCTACCTAGTGCAAAATCTATACGTTTTATATATCTACCTAGATTTCTAGTTTGTTATTAGTGATTGTTTTTACTATTTAATTTCAATGGTTCATGAAAGGTTCATAAAAGGTTCATTAAAATGCAACCTTTGAACTAAGAGGTTAAAAATGAAAAAAATTGTACTAATAGCTATATTGTTACCAAGCGCTGCTTTTGCTAATCCATATTTAGGTTTTGAATATGGAGTTGGGAGTGTAGAGCATGACTACCAACCGGTTGTTAAAGATAGAGTGCTAAAACCGAAGATAGATGAGGGTATTATTGGGGGCTTTGTTGGGTATAAGTTCAATGAGCACTGGGCTTTGGAGCTAGGGTATAGAGAGTATGAAGTCGATGACTCGATTGAGGTGGAATCATTTGATTCACAATATGAATATGAAGAAGACTGGGATGCTAAAGCCAGCGCAAAACAACTGTCTATCATGCCGATTTATACGGTGTACTCTAATCAAAACTGGAAGTTAAATGTGGGTGCCGGTGTTTCTTATACAATGTATGACTCTCACGCTTCATATACAAAAACAAGAGAGAGACATTTTATTGGTAATGAGGAAGTCATTGAGTATCAAGGAAAGAGTGACGATAACAACTTATGGGGGGGAGTAGTGAGCACATCTTTAAATTATTTTGTTACCCCTCAAATCAGTTTAGGCACCGAAGTTAAATACCAAATTGATGATTATGCTAGCTTAGCGTCATTAAGTTTTAAAATGGCTTACGAGTTTTAGTTGGTTCATCGTGCATTTTCATTCCCTTTTCTTTGGACGCGTGAAAACTAATAACTAGAGAAGTGGGAGAGTAAGAAAGGGGGGCACCCTTGAATGCCCCCTTAAAACTAAATTCTATCGCACAAAGTACACCCTTTTCCATGCGGTCACTATCTGACTCCAACCGTCACCCGTTGATTTATCTGACGCATCACATTGCGCTCTAGTCATAGAACCATTGATTAGCGTCTTCTCATGCTCAATTGCAGCCATACCCGCTGCCACCCCTTGATTAAACTCCGTTTCATACCAAGGGTTCATACTAGACTCAAGTGACCTAAGCTCCTTGAGTGCTTTGTTGGTATTCGGTGTTGGGTAAGACTGACAGAACATCGGATTATTAGCATACGTATCTAGCAACGTTAGGTACATTCCTGCCATTTGATAGTCTTCTTCCGTAGCATTGGTGGTGAACTCAAGTGCGTGTATTGATGGTGACGCTAGCGCAAAGCAAAGCATTAACGATTTAACTTTCATATATCCCTCAAATTTCAATTTGTTCCGCAAGCGGAACACAAAAAACAACTCTAACCGTTAGCCTTTTGTTCTGCAAGAAGAACACAGGTTAATAGTGATATGAGAAATAACATTGTTGGTACAAATATTCGTGTTATCAGGAATTCAAAAGGATGGACGCAATCTAAGTTAGCAACTCAATGTCAATTACAGGAATTTGAGATTAGTAGAGAAACCATTGCTAAAGTGGAAAGCGGTGTACGCTTAATCACAGACAGCGAGGTCGTCCTATTTGCCTCAATATTGGATACATCTGTTATAGAATTGTTTGATGTGCCAGATTTGCAATGTCGTTTGAAATAAAAAATAAAAGGCCGAACCTCAATTTAAGAGGTTCGGCCTTTGTGCGTTACGAGTCTAGTTACTAGCGAAACATCGTAGTCGCTCTACCTTCGTATTTATATTCGTTTAATTTTCAAATCAAAGTGCATTGTTTAACTTGCCATTTGACAAGCCAAGGAGCTTGACGTTAACGTAACACAAATTGCTACACAGTTTGTCACACACGCTTGCCTTACCTTTATGTAAGTCATTGATATTAAAAACCGCGCTCCTCCTCCCGACCACAGAAACTGTGGATAACCAAATCAATATAGATCCTTTTTTGTCCATTTCGACCCAAGGAAAGATCATCGCCTTTGATCTTTGGGTGATTTCAAAGACATATACACACATGGTGATCAGCGCTGTTGCGTACTCAGATGATCATTAGAGAGATGAAGAAGTAGGTTTTCCACAAATAAAAAACGGCCTGCAATGCAGACCGTCTTGTAAATGTCATAAGTCAGTTCAGTGTTTTCACTGCGCTTTAACTCATCTCGTCAACTGAGCTAGTCACGCCATCTTTGTCGATAGCGCCACCTTTATTAGTCACGTAGGTAGATCAACCAGTACCACATGCCAACAAAGATACCGCCGCCAATGATGTTACCGATGGTAACGGGCAGCAAGTTGTTCATTAAAAAGTCCATCATGTTCAGATCAACATAGTCCGCTGGGTTAGCGCCTGTCATTGTCCAAAATTCAGCTGGAGCAAATGTTTTGATGCCGATAGCTAAAGGCACTTGGAACATGTTCGCAATACAGTGCTCAAAACCAGCCGATACGAACATCGCTACAGGTAAAATCATTACCGCAATTTTGTCAGTCAGTGTGCGTCCACTAAACGTCATCCATACCGCGATACAAACCAATACATTACACATGATGCCGAGCGCGATAGCTTGGATAAAATCGTGGTGCATCTTATGTTGGGAGATCGCCATTGCATTCAAACCCACTTGACCGTGGTCGAACATGTACTGTTTGGTCAGTAACATACAAGCCACCAGCAGCAATGCGCCAATCAAGTTACCTACATAAACTGTAGCCCAGTTCTTAACGAGCGTGCGCCAACTAATCTTGCCACTTGCACGAGCAACCAGAGTCAGCACCGAACTGGTAAATAGCTCACCACCGGTAACAACAACGAGAATTAAGCCCAAGCTAAATGCAAGGCCACCTAATAGGCGAGTAATACCCCAAGGCAAATCACCAGCACCAGTCGTTACGATGGTGTAGAACACAAACGCAATACCGATGTGTATGCCAGCGGAAATCGCTAAGAGAAAAGATTTGATTGGATCTTTTGTTGCTTTACCTACGCCAATATCTGCAGCGCGCTCAGCCATTTGTGGCGGTAATAATGAGTCAAATTGGTTTAGATTCATGATGATTTACATTTTGAAACATGTCGTCGGGAGCGCGATAATCCTCTCTTTCATTTCTGAATTCAAGAGCTATTTTAGGCACAAAATAGCTCTAACAGCCTTGTTGAAAGCAAATAGTCCGAGTTATTCCAAATTCATACGACTTTAGTAGTAAAAAGAAAACTCTGCTGAATGATTAGTTATCAGCATAGAAAATAACACACCTATAAATATCAACAAGTTACGTTAAAACCAAAAGAATAACGTACACTAAAATGGCTCACAGAGCGCTTTTATTTCTAGATTTTGACATAGATCAACAGAACGTAAAAAAGCGCCCTAAGGCGCTTTTAACTCAATCACAAATAAAGAAATTAGTGATGCTAAACCGAAGGTTCAATCACTTCTTCTGATGATTGTTCTAGGGTTGAATCCTCTAGAGTAGATTCAACAGCCGGGGACATCACACCAGAGTCACTTTCGTTGGCAACTTTGCCACCTAAGCTTTTCAAACTATCCACTAACTCTTCTAAGCTTTTAATGTGAGCATCACTCTTGGTAATCTGCTCACCGAGCAACTCACTGTGCTTGGTTGCTTCAGACAGTTGCTGCGCTTGCTTCTGGTTTTCAGACTCCAGCTTAGCCAATTGCTCAGTCAAAGTTTCAATCTCTGACTTTAAAAGCCCTGTCATATCAGAGCTTTTTAACGCCTTAACACTCGCTACTATCTTCTGTGATTGCTGACGTAAACCAACATCACGGTAATCTTCATCATTAACGATTTGTGAAATGCTCAGTAGCTGGTTCTCGGCATTCAAAACCGACTGTTCGAACTGGTCGCCTTTTACGCTCGCCAGCACTTTGACTTCATGAGCAACACTGCGCACGTGGTTCAATTCAAATTCTGCAGCGTGAACCGCGTCTTCAATGATCGACTTTTCACGAGGGCTAGCTTTCACTTGGCTTTCAGCCAACGCAATTTGAGATGCTGCCTTAGCAAAGGTAAGCGGAGCAACGTCATCAAAATCTTCATCTTCCAAGAACTCTAATTCGTTCTTCAAAGGTTCGATGTATTTCTTATGCGCCACTTTCACTTCTAGTAAGCGAGCATTATTAAGAAATTCCACCTGCGCTTCTTGAGCGTCTTCAAGCTCATCGACCAGCACATACTCGAACAACTCGCTGTATTCCGAATACAAACGTTTGTAGCTCGAGGTAAACATGGTATCTGCGCCCAAGAACTTCAGGTAATCCATTTGGACAATCGAATCAGCGAGTACTCGGTCAGCCTTCTTCTTTAGCACTAAGATCGAGTCATAGTTTGATTTGATCAAAGCGATTTTTTCATCAAAGGCTTCAGCGTAAGTTAGGCTCGAAAAAATGGAGTAACTCTTGGTTATCCGAGTTTCGTCTTTCAGTAAGTCCGCATAAATGCTTTCAGCATCATCCCATGCGTCTAATAGTTCATTGTAATTCTCTGGTGCATAGAGAGACAATTGAGCATGGTCTTCAAGCTTAACTTCCCATTCGGAGTAAACGCTTTGGACAGACTGAAATGAACGGACCTCTATTGTAGATTCATTATTGTTGTTTGTGGTTTGGTTCGCGTCTGTCTGCTCTGAGGGTGTGCTTTGACAACCTGAGATAGCAAATAGCATACTGATCATTAATGCTACTTTGTTCGCTCTCACTTATGCATATCCTTTTTATACAATATTCGCTCAATGCAAATTATTTCTAGTCACAATATATTACAACCACTTAGCAATAAACATCATTGATGATTTAAGTGGGTGTAAATCACCCAATATAACCAAAATAAACTCATCACTCGATGATTAATCAATCAATTTGGTATCACTTATCAATTCTCTTTATTTGCTATTGCCTGAGCCGAGAATGCGCACTAAGGTGAAGGTAGAGAACGTTATGAATATATAGGTTAATTATGAAGTACAACGCTGAACATATTGCTGATTTAAACCTCCTTCTTCAATTTGATGTAAGTAGTGCTGCTACTGGAATTAAAGTTCATCAAGAGGCTGCTCAAGAAACTCAAGACGCTGTTAAGCGCCTATTCGAAAAAAACCTTTGTACTCAGCCAGACGGCGGTTATCTAACTGATGAAGGTATCGAGATGGCAGAGCGCGCAGACAAGCTTCTTCGCGTACTAAACTAAAGCTCCATTGTTCTAGTAAAAACTCCACTTGCTTCGGCCGTGGAGTTTTTTTCATTTTTGGGCAAAGCTTTGTTAGGCTTATTGTAAATTCGTCATTTGCAGTTGTGAGGAACACATGGCTTCTATATTTATTGTCGGTGCAGGATGGGTAGGTGCACCTTTATCTGAACATTTAGAAAAACATGGTAACCGAGTGGTGGTCACGAAAACGACCCAAGCGGGAGCAGACGCCATTGGTAGCGAACAAATTCCATGTGAAGTGTTTAGCTTTGATTCATCCGATCCACAACAGACTATCGGGCGACTCTATTCGCTGTTACTCGAAAACAACACTGAAATTGTGATTGGCAGCTTCCCTCCTGGCTTTAGAAAAGGAGCAGGACAAGAGTATGCCGACTATTGGCAGCAACTCACCAATGCATGCCAAAAGGCCAACATTAAAAAGCTCATTATGGTCAGTTCAACTACGGTATACCCAACTAAGCCGGGTGTGTTGAACGAGCTGGATGCATCACTCCCTCTTTCGACATCAGATAACGAGCAAGCGTCTTTATTTTCCGATAACGCGCGAATCATGCTGCAAGCTGAACAGTCAGTGATTGATTCAGGTATCGACTACACCATTCTTCGCTTTAGTGGCTTAATAGGCCCAAGCCGTCACCCTTCACGCTTTGCAAGCAAGTTAAAACAAGTCAGTACCCAAGCTCCAGCCAACATGCTACACCTTGATGACGCGATTGGTGCTGTCGATTTCGCTATCAGTCAACTGCACAATGAAGTAGTTAACGTGACCACACCAAATACAGTCAGTAAGGCGGAGTTTTATGCCGCGGCACTGAAAAGCGCCAACAGTAGTGAGCCTCTGCCCGCTGTTGTTGATACCCCAGACAAGTTAATCTCTTCGAAGAAGATTCTCGACTTAGGTTATTCATTTAAATTCGAATCCACACTGGACGCACTTCATGACTGAACAATCTATAGCTAACAAAGATCCCAACATAAAACTGCATCGCTCAGTTGACACCCTTTGGAACTTTATGTCTATGGGTCACAAGGTTACGCCTTCCGACTGTATCTTTGTATTGTGTAGCAACGATACTCGCGTCGCGGAATATGCAGCCGAGCTTTATCACCAACAGATCGCGCCTTACATCGTTTTTTCTGGCGGTGTGGGACGCTTTACCGAAGGGTGCTTTACCGAAGGGAATTTTGAACGCTCAGAAGCAGAAACATTCGCTTCTATCGCACGAGATTGTGGTGTGCCTGACTCTGACATTATCATAGAGAAACACGCGACAAATACCGGGGAAAATGTGCGATTCACTCATGAGTTGCTGACAGAAAAAAGGTTATCGCCGAAGAGGTTAACCTTAGTTCAGAAGCCCTTCATGGAGAAACGTACCTACGCCACCTTCAGTAAACAGTGGCCTGACGAAACTTCCGAGATTACCGTGACGTCACGATGGCAAACTTGGGATGATTACTTTAACGAAGAGCTACCGTTAGACATGGTGTTAGGCGCATTAATTGCTGACTATGAGCGAATCAAAATCTACCCAGCGAAAGGCTTTCAGATTGAGATGCCGATCCCTGACGACGTTGACCACGCCTATCAAGCATTGAAGAAGCTCGGTTTCGAATAAGTCAAAAGATCGACTTCGAATAAAATAAAAGCTCGGCTTGGAAGAAAGCAAAACACAGGCCCAATAAACAAAAACGGTGACACTTGGTCACCGTTTTTCGTTCTTTCGCGTTAGCAAATAGATCGGCTTATTTACCCAACGCTTCTTTGTAGTGCAGACGGCAAACAGAAACGTATTTGTCGTTACCGCCAATAGCCACTTGGTCGCCCTCAGCAATCGCCACACCGTGCTCGTCGGTACGAATTACCATGTTCGCTTTACGGCCACAGTGACAAATTGTTTTCAACTCAACAAGTTTGTCTGCCCAAGATAATAAGTAGCGACTACCTTCAAACAGTTCACCCAAGAAGTCAGTACGCAAACCGTAACAAAGTACAGGAATGTTCAGCTTATCTACTACTTCTGTTAGTTGGTAAACCTGCTCTTTCGACAAGAACTGACATTCATCGATCAAAACACAATGACGCTTTTCTTCTTCATTGAGTTTTTGTATCGCGTCAAACATATTGGTGTCGTTTTTAAACAGCTGAGCTTCAGATTGAAGACCAATTCGTGAGCTCACTTTACCGATACCATAGCGATCGTCCAACGCTGCCGTAAAGATCACTGGCGTCATGCCACGTTCTTGGTAGTTGAATGAAGATTGAAGAAGCGTTGTTGATTTACCCGCATTCATTGCCGAGTAATAAAAATACATCTGAGCCACAGAAATATTCCTGTTAATTAAAAGTTGAAGATAGAAAAGGTGAAAATAGAAAATTCGTGCTAGAAAAAAGGGCTGAAAATCAGCCCTTTTTATAAGATTTACTTACGACGCCAAGTCGTACCTTCTGGGCCATCTTCCAGAACAATACCCAACTCGTTTAGCTTATCACGTGCAAGGTCGGCATTTGCCCAATCCTTTGAAGCACGAGAGTCGTTACGCAGTTTGATCAACGCTTCGATTTCAGCCACTTCGTCGTCGTTACCTGCCGCATCACCTTGTAGGAAGGCTTCTGGCTCTTGGTGAAGAATACCGATGATGTCTGCTAGTTCACGCATCAATGCACCAAGTCCGCTTGCTTTTTCAATGCTTTCAGGCTTGATACGGTTGATTTCACGAGCCATTTCAAACAGTACTGAATAAGCTTCAGGTGTGTTGAAATCATCGTTCATCGCTGTAGAGAATCGAGTCACGTACTCTTCGCCACCGGCAGGAGCGGCTGTAAGGTCGAGGCCACGAAGTGACGTGTATAGACGCTCTAGTGATGCGCGAGCTTGGTTTAGGTTATCTTCGCTGTAGTTTAGCTGGCTACGGTAGTGACCAGACATTAGGAAGTAACGTACCGTTTCAGCATCGTAATGTGCTAGCACGTCACGGATAGTGAAGAAGTTACCCAGTGATTTAGACATCTTTTCTTTGTCTACCATCACCATACCACTGTGCATCCAAGTATTTACATACTGAGTGCCGTGCGCGCAGCAAGACTGTGCGATTTCGTTTTCGTGGTGAGGGAACTGCAGATCTGAACCACCACCGTGGATATCGAAGTGGTTACCAAGAATAGACGAGTTCATTGCTGAACATTCGATGTGCCAACCTGGACGACCCGGGCCCCATGGCGATTCCCATGTAGGTTCACCTGGTTTAGACATCTTCCAAAGAACGAAGTCTAATGGGCTACGTTTTGCAGATTCAACATCAACGCGAGCACCCGCTTGAAGCTGATCAAGATCTTGCTTTGAAAGCTTACCGTATTCGTCGAATTTCTTTACTTCAAACATCACGTCGCCGTTGCTTGCAACGTATGCGAAACCACGTTCAATCAGCTTTTCAACAAGCTCAATGATCTCAGTGATGTATTCTGTCGCACGAGGCTCAACATCTGGACGCTTCATGTTCAATGCATCAAAGTCAGCGTGCATCTCACCGATTAAACGCTCAGTCAGAGAGTCACAAGACTCACCGTTTTCGTTAGCGCGCTTGATGATTTTGTCATCGATATCAGTGATGTTACGAACGAAGTTTAAATCGTAACCAAGGTAACGAAGGTAGCGAGTTACTACGTCGAAAGAAACGAACGTACGACCATGACCAATGTGACAGAGATCGTATATGGTTACCCCACAGACATACATGCCGACTTTGCCAGCTGTAATTGGTTTGAATTCCTCTTTCTGTCTTGTGAGCGTGTTATATATCTTCAGCATGATCTCTATCTATTTTATGGATTAATCAAAATAAGCTCGCAGTATAACAAGTCATACCTTAATAGGTAATCCCTAAAAGCAGGAATTATACCAATCACAGTAAGTAGATGGTCATAAATAGCGCAGAAAAAATGCTTGAGAACAAGGAAGAAATTTTCGATAAGTAGTTATTCTACATTCAAAATTTCTAACGACGTTATCAAGTGTTTTAACAAGCTAGGATGGCCAGTTATTTACTACGATTGGTATTACCTCAAACATCCGAGTTAAGTTAATGATTTGGTGATTTGAAAGTCTGCCAACATGCGCTAGAATTCGAACTTCATATTAAAAAGACAGTAAGGTAACAATCATGATCATCCTTCACACAAATTTTGGTGACATCAAAGTTCAACTTAACGAAGAAAAAGCACCAGAAACAAGCGCAAACTTTCTACAGTATTGCCGTGACGGTTTCTACGACAACACACTATTCCACCGTGTTATCGATGGTTTCATGATTCAAGGCGGCGGCATGACTTCTGGCCTTAAAGAAAAAGCGACTCGTGCAACGATCAAGAACGAAGCAAACAACGGTCTTGCAAACAAAGTTGGTACGCTAGCAATGGCTCGTACTATGGAACCGCATTCAGCGAGCTCTCAGTTCTTCATCAACGTTAACGACAACTCTTTCCTAAACTTCCGTAGCGAAAGCCTAGACGGTTGGGGCTACTGTGTATTCGCAGAAGTTGTTGAAGGCATGGACATCGTAAACAAGATTAAAGGTGTTAGCACTGGTTCTATGGGTATGCACCAAGACGTACCTCTAGAAGAAGTGATCATCACTGGTACTACAATCGAAGCTTAATCCATCGTTTTCGATTAGTATTAATAATTGATGAGCCGATAAAATCAGGATACAGGGAGCGAATCGCTCCCTTTTTTTAGACCTATGAAAACATATTTTATATCAGACCTTCATCTTGCTCCGTCACGACAAGACATCACTGATTGCTTCCTAACCTTCATGAAGAATGAAGCGGTAGAAGCGGATGCACTATACGTATTGGGTGACCTTTTCGAATTCTGGATTGGTGACGACGACAAAAGTGAGTTCGCGACCTCTATTCGCCAAGCGTTTATTGACTTGGTGAAAACAGGCGTACCTTGCTACTTCACTCAAGGTAACCGTGATTTCCTTGTCGGCAAAAAATTTGCTAAGCAAACGGGCGTGAAACTACTAGACGAAGTATCAACAATCGATATCTACGGCCAAAAAGCAGTTGTGTTGCATGGTGATACCCTATGTACCGAAGATGTAAAGTATCTCGCCTTCAGAGAAAAAGTACATCAACCATGGCTGCAATGGGTCTTCAACAGAATTCCATTTTTCATCAAGAAGAAGATCGTCTCGAAGGTTCAATCTGACATCAAAGATGACAAGCAGACTAAATCTCTCGACATCATGGATGTGACACAACAAGAAGTCGAAGATGTGATGGAACGAAACAACGTTGATCTAATGATCCACGGCCACACTCACCGTCCAGACATCCACACCTTTAATGCTAATAATTGCACTAAAACCCGTATCGTACTTGGCGATTGGTATACGCAAGGTTCCGTGCTGGTGTTCACTCCGCAAAGTTTTGAACTACAGAATCGAGAGTTTAGCAATAGCTTTCAACATCAGTCTTAAACTTTCACTTTGATTATTATTGTCGGTCAGACTTTCTTAGATTGTGTATGGTAATTTCCACTGAATTAGCTATTATCTCTCTATCAGAAATAAACCGAACACAGTACCAAGTTGAAATATTCATACGTAGCGCGTCAACCAATACTCGATACAGATAAGAAAACCATAGGTTACGAGTTGCTATTCAGGGATGGTCCTAAGAACACTTTCCCTGAAGTAGAGCCGGAGCTCGCTACTAGCCGTTTGCTTTCCGACCACTTTTTATCAACTCACTATAATACGCTGGGTGATAAGTTGGGGTTCGTGAACTTTCCTTATGCAAGCCTGATTAACTTGGTCCCTACCCTATTTCCAAAAGAGAGCCTCGTAGTCGAGGTTCTTGAAGACTGCGAACCAACAGACGAGTTACTTGAAGCCATTAAAGCTATCTACGATGCGGGTTATACCATCGCATTGGATGACTTTGTGCCAAGTAAAGCGTGGAAGCGTTTCTTACCCTACGTTTCGATTATCAAGTTCGATATCCGTTTGACGCCAATTGCCAAAGCAGCGATGTTTATGAACTCTCTCAAAGGACTAGATATCAAGTTCCTTGCTGAGAAAGTGGAGACATACGAAGAATACCAAGAAGCGAAAAAAGCAGGCTTCACCTACTTTCAAGGTTATTTCTTTAGCAAGCCAGAGATGATCCAAACGCGTGCGCTCAACCCGGCATTCCTGACAACCGTTCAGCTGTTAAAAGAGATTGCGCACGACCCTATCGACTTTGGTGAAGTCGAGCGTTTGATTACGCTCGATGTGACCATGTCGTATAAGCTACTTACCTACGTAAACTCTGCGGGTGGCTCTGCGACCACAATTCGTTCATTCCGCCAAGCGCTTATTTACCTTGGTGAACAGAAGCTGCGTAAATTCGTCTCACTTGTGGCTATCGCCTCTGCGAAAGAAGATAAGCCGGACTCTCTCTATGGTTTGGCGGTAATACGCGCACGTCAATGTGAACTCTTAGTCGAGAAGATGAATGTTAAGGTTGAGCCTGGACAAGCCTTTTTGACCGGTATGTTCTCTCTATTGGACTCACTCTTTGACCAACCATTGAAACAAGTACTCGATTCAGTGCCGATCGACGTAGAGATCAAACAAGCCTTAATTCAACGTAAAGGCGTGTTAGGTGCTGTGTTGGCGATGGTGGTTGCTTATGAACAAGCTCGTTGGGATGAAGCGACTCGTATTCGCCAGCTTCTCAAACTGAGTGAAGCTCAACTTGGTCAAGCTTATGACGAAGCGACGACTTGGGCTCAAGAGTTATTGTCTCCAGCTTTGAAATAGTAAACTTCGCGCTAACACTTTGATAATTTCAATAGAAACTAAACTTTGGTGAGCGATCGTTTCTTGGTAAACTCCCACGCATTCATTTATGGCCTCTTAATAGAGGCCATTTTTACAGGATCTGACGATGTCTTTATGCCCATGCGGTAGCAATAATACTTACCAACAGTGCTGTGAATCAGCGCACCTTAACCACAGTACCGTTGAAACACCTGAGCAGTTGATGCGCTCTCGTTATTCGGCGCACGTGTTGGGTTTGGTTGACTATGTTGTTGCGACCTACCACCCTAGCTGCAATGCAGAAGCACAAAGAGAAGGCATCGCCGAATCTATCGACAGTGATTGGGCAGGGTTAGAGGTCATCGATACTGCGGCAGGTTCACACCAAGACGAAGGCTTTGTTGAATTTAAAGCTTACTTTAATGAAGACAGCACACAATACTGTATGCAAGAGCGCTCGCGTTTCGTTCGTGAAAACGGCCTATGGTTCTATATCGACGGTGAGTTCCCAGAGCAAGAAAAAACTACACAGCCAGAAATCGATCCTCGCTTAAACCAAACGGTTGAAAGCTTCAAGATCGGCCGTAATGACCCATGTATTTGTGGTAGTGGGAAGAAATATAAAAAGTGCTGCGGGTAACACGCACGACTAAGAGATTAGATTAAGAGAAGAGATTCCTGATGTCGCTTAGGCTCTCCGGAATGACGAAGAGTCAGGGATAAAAAGGTAAGAAAACTTATGGCTTTAAAGCTCTGAGGCTCTGAAAACTAAAAGCCCCGTAAACATGGTTGTTTACGGGGCTTTTATCTATCTGTCACGTGGTTCGATTAATCTAAACAGAGCTTACTTATGACGCTCTTTTAGCTTGTTGACCACATCGTTCATCGATAAGCCTTGGTCTTGAAGAAGAACCATCAAATGGTAAATCAAATCTGCTGATTCACACACTAATTCCGCCTTATCGCCCGACGTCGCCGCAAGCGCGACTTCAACGCCTTCTTCGCCCACTTTTTGCGAAATACGCTTGGTGCCACGGGCATATAGACTGGCAGTATAAGAAGACTCAGGGTCTGCGTCCTTGCGGGCAGCCAGTAGCTGCTCAAGCTGATGAAGCCACACCATCTGAGACTCTTCTTGCTTGTCTCCATCCCAACACGTTGTTGTACCTGTGTGGCACGTTGGGCCAATGGGATTAACTTTAACCAGTAAGGTATCGCTGTCACAGTCCAAGGCGATGTTTTGCAGTTGCAATACGTTGCCCGACGTTTCACCTTTCGTCCAAAGACGCTCTTTGGTGCGAGAGAAAAACGTCACATTGCCTGTTTCAGCGGTTTTCTCAAGTGCTGCTGGGTTCATGTATCCCATCATTAACACTTGGCTCGATTGGTAATCTTGCACAATAGCTGGCACTAAGCCATCGACTTTTTCCCAGTTAATACGCTCTGACAATGCGCCTACTTCTGTTTTTGATAAGCTTGCGGTTTCAAAACTCATAGTCGCACCTCTACATCTTGTTGTTTTAAATATTGTTTAAGTTCACCAATATTGATGACTTGCTTGTGGAATACCGAAGCTGCTAGCGCTCCGTCCACATTGGTCTTCTTATAGGCTTCAGCAAAGTGCTCCATCGCACCAGCGCCACCAGAGGCAATCAATGGCACATTACACACTTCACGCACCATGTTTAACTGATCGATATCATAGCCGTTACGAACGCCATCTTGGTTCATCATGTTTAACACAATCTCACCTGCGCCACGCTTCTGTACTTCCTGCACCCAATCTTTGGTTTCCCATTTGGTTGCTTTCGTACGCGCTTCATCACCAGTGAACTGGTAAACCTGATATTTACCGGTTTCTTTATCGAAGTATGAATCGATGCCGACAACGATACACTGCACACCAAACTTATCAGCAAGGTCAGTGATCAGCTGTGGGTTAGCCAATGCAGGCGAGTTGATTGATACTTTATCCGCACCAAACTCAAGAATGCGCGCTGCAT
Source organism: Vibrio sp. 10N.247.311.51 (assembly GCF_041467855.1). Classification (NCBI taxonomy): domain Bacteria; kingdom Pseudomonadati; phylum Pseudomonadota; class Gammaproteobacteria; order Vibrionales; family Vibrionaceae; genus Vibrio; species Vibrio sp. 10N.247.311.51. Next base: position 16,830 of record NZ_JBFSVK010000002.1, read on the forward strand.
CTTCTGCTGATTTAATACCACCAGCGACACAGAAAGGAATATCGATCACTTCAGCTACGCGTTTCACCCAGCTTTTATCGACCACACGGCCATCACTTGATGCGGTGATGTCATAAAATACCAATTCATCAGCGCCCTCTTCTGCATAGCGTTGTGCTAGCGGAACGATGTCGCCAATAATTTCGTGGTTACGGAACTGAACGCCCTTAACCACTTGTCCATCACGGACATCCAAACAAGGGATTATTCGCTTTGCCAACATGCAAATGCCTCCTCTGCGGTAAACTTGCCATCAAGTAGAGCACGACCCACAATCACACCCGCAACACCGCTGCCTTTTAGCGCTTCGATATCAGCTAGGCTGCCAATGCCGCCCGATGATTGAAATTGCACTTGTGGGTACTGCTTACAAAGATCAACGTAAAGCTCTACGTTTGATCCTTCTAGCGTGCCATCGCGTGAAATATCGGTACACAGCACGTGTTTAAGACCAACTGTGAGGTAGTCTTCAATCAGCGCTTCAATGGTCACGCCTGAATCTTCTTGCCAACCTGAAATCGCCACTTTACGTGTGCCGCTTTCGTCAATGTTGATGTCTAGAGCCAGCACGATTTTTTCCGCGCCGTACTTCTCCATCCAACCTTTCACCAACTCAGGTTGCTTAACGGCTGTAGAACCAACCACAACGCGCTGTGCGCCAGCTTCTAGCAGATCAACGACATCTTGTTCGTTACGCACGCCACCACCAATCTGGATGTTCGCAGGCGTGCTAGCAAGGAGCTTAGCAATCAAGTCTAACTGACGAGCCGTTGTGTCTTTTGCACCCGTTAAGTCAACAAGGTGTAGCCAACCAGCACCAGCTTGGTGATACAGATTAAACTGCTCTGCTGGGTCTACTTTGTATTCTGTTACTTGCCCGTAGTCTCCTTGGAATAAGCGAACTACTTGGCCTTCAATTAAATCTAACGCGGGAATAATCATTTACATTCCTTATATGGCAACGTTAGCCGCTGCCTAATCCTTATTACAATTCCAAGAAGTTCTGAATCAGCTTAGAGCCTGCTTTTGAAGAGCGCTCTGGGTGGAATTGAACACCATAATAATTACCACTTTGAACCGCCGCAGTGAACGGATTACCGTAATCACATTGTGCGATCGTGTAGTCGCCCACTGGCATTGCGAAGCTATGAACAAAGTAGAAGTATTCGCCTTCTTCAATGTCTTTAAATAGCGGGTGATTAGGTGTTGCCGTTACGGTGTTCCAACCCATGTGTGGTAATGGTAAGTCGCCCGTTTGAAGTAAACGAACTTCGCCATCACACAAACCTAGGCATTCAACTAACTCGTCAGCCTTTTGGCCTTTCTCTTGAGACAGTTTGCCTAACAGCTGCATACCTAAACAGATACCTAGCAGAGGCTTCTCTACTTGCTTCACAAGGGTAACAAGGTCACGCTCTTGCAGGTTCTTCATTGCCTCACTTGCTGTACCTACACCGGGTAGGAATAGCTTGTCGGCAGCAAGAACCACTTCTGGTTCTTTTGAAATTTCAACTGCGTAGCCCAGACGTTCAATCGCAAACTTCACCGATGAAACGTTGGCACAACCAGTATCAATGATAACAACTTTTTGCTCTTTCATACCGATCCCTTACAGAACGCCTTTGCTGCTTGGCAACTCGTTACCTTCAACTTTGATTGCTTGGCGAAGAGTACGGCCAAACGCTTTGAACAGGCTCTCAATGATGTGGTGATCATTATTGCCATCAGAAGAAAGGTGTAGCGTACAAGCCAATGTATCGGTTAGAGAGCGGAAGAAGTGAACCACCATCTCGGTTGAAAGATCACCCACTTGCTCACGGCTGAACTTAGCATCGAACTTCAGGTATGGACGACCAGAAAGGTCTAGCGCACACTGAGCCAAACACTCATCCATTGGCAGGCTAAAACCAAAACGGCCAATACCACGTTTGTCGCCTAATGCATCTTTCAATGCTTGGCCTAAAGCGAGAGCGGTATCTTCGACTGTGTGGTGATCATCAATGTGCAGATCGCCTTTCACAGTCAGGTTCATTTGGAAACCACCGTGTGTCGCGATTTGGTCAAGCATGTGATCGAAGAAACCCATGCCGGTATCGATCTTATTGCCACCGGTTTCATCAAGGTTTACTGCAACCTTGATATCTGTTTCTTTAGTAGTACGAACTACTTCAGCAATACGCGCATTAACCGTCAGATCTTTAACGATTTGTGGCCAGTTAAGCGTGCCTTCAGTTTCCGCATCCGGGCCATATTGAATACCACGGATAGCCATATTCTCAGCCAGTTGAAGATCCGTCATTCGGTCGCCAATCACAACAGAGTGTTGGAAATCGACTTTACCGCCTTGTAGGTACTCTTTAACCATACCCAGTTTAGGCTTACGGCAAGAGCAGTTGTCTTCGTCAAAGTGAGGGCAAATAAGCACGTCGTCAAACTTAACGCCTTGAGATTCGAAGAACTCCATCATCATATTGTGTGGTGCATCGAAATCTTCTTGTGGGTAGCTATCGGTACCTAGGCCATCTTGGTTAGTGACCATCACTAAGCGGTAGCCAGCATCTTGCAAAGCAAGCAGGCTAGGAATCACTAGCGGTTCGAATTTTAGCTTGTCTAAACGGTCTACTTGAAAGTCAACTGGCGGCTCAACAATTAAGGTGCCGTCACGGTCTATAAAAAGTATTTTCTGTTGTTTACTCACTTGAACTTCCTTTTAATTTTAAATCTGGTGGCCTAGCTAAAATCAAACGCTAACCCAAAATATTGGTTTCACTTGCCAGCCTGCGATTAATCAAATCAAACTGGCAAATGTTATTACTGGTAAGCCTTTCGTTACTGATAAAAGTTACGAATGAATCCAAGTGTCTTTTCGCACTCTTCGCGGTTACCAATACTAATACGAACACAGTCTTCAATTGGTGAATTACGTAAGATGATGCCCGTATCCCAAGCCGCTTTAAACAACTCATCGCCGTTCGGGAATTTCACCAGAAGGTAGTTACCCCAACCATCAAATACCGTCACTTGAGGCATGCCTAATAGGCCCGCTTGCAAATACGCTCGGTTAGCACTTAAATCCAGAACTTGGAACTTAGCTCGCGCGAGTCCTTGCTCTGAAAGTGCTTGAACGGCAATATCAGCAACAGGGATTGGCACTGGATAAGGCGCAATCACTTTCAACAGTACATCGATAAGCTCTTTATTCGCTAGCGTAAAGCCACAACGTAAGCCCGCCAAAGCAAAGGCCTTCGACAAGGTGCGCAGAATCGCTAGGTTTGGATATTGCTCAAGCAAATCAACGGTTGACGCTTCTGGACAAAAATCGATATACGCTTCATCCATCACCACAATCGCTTTGTCTTGTGTCATTTCAAGCAGCTTGATGATGTCTTTACGATCAACCAAATTACCGGTTGGGTTATTTGGGCTACAAACAAACACCACTTTTACGTTGTCGAGTTGAGCTTCAATAGCTGGAAGATCCAATTGCCATTCAGGCGTCAGAGGCACAACTTTACGCTCAACACCAATCGTCTCTGCACTGATTGCGTACATACCGTAAGTAGGTGGGCAGTAAAGAATAGCGTCTTCGTTCGGCTCACAGAAAGCACGAATCAGTAATTCAATGCCTTCGTCAGCACCACGCGTTGTCAGAGTTTGCTCTGATTTCACGCCTGCGTATTGAGCGTAAGCGTCAATCAGCTCTTTTGGCTGACACTCGCTGTAACGGTTAAGACGAGACAAGTTCAGATTGTACTCGTTATCAAACGGAGATTCGTTGGCGTTCAACCATACATCTCCGCTGCCACCAATGCGTCTTGCAGACAAGTAAGGTGTTAGAGCCTGAACTTGTTTTCTTGCTAACTTTTCCATGCCCTACCCTTATTTAGCTTTATTTAACTTTTCAACTCGGATGGTCACAGCGCGTTTGTGTGCATCCAAGCCTTCGGCTTCCGCCATTGTTACTACTGTTGGCGCTAGGCCTTTCAAACCATCAGCCGTTAGCTCTTGAACCGTCATTCGCTTAGAGAAATCAGCCAAACCTAGGCTTGAATACGTCTTGGTATAACCGTAAGTCGGAAGAACGTGGTTTGTGCCTGATGCGTAGTCACCTGCAGATTCTGGAGACCAGTCACCCAGGAAGATTGAACCTGCATTGTCTAACAATGGCAGCAATTCACGTGGATTCTTGGTTTGAACGATCAAGTGCTCAGGGCCGTAGAAATTCGAAATCGCAATCGCTTGAGTGAGCGATTCAGCAATGATGATTAAGCTTGAAGCCAATGCTTGCTGAGCGATGTTCGCACGAGACAGCTCTTTCAATTGCTTCTGAACCGCTTCTGTTACTTGGTCTGCAACCACTGGAGATGGTGTTACCAGAACAACCTGAGAATCTGGACCGTGCTCCGCTTGGCTCAACAAATCCGCTGCAATAAAGTCTGCATCGGCAGTTTCATCGGCAATCACTAACACTTCAGACGGGCCAGCTGGCATATCAATCGCCGCACCGCGGAAGTCATTGCTTACTTGGCGTTTCGCTTCCGTAACGTATGCGTTACCCGGGCCGAAGATCTTATCTACTTTAGCCACACTCTCGGTCCCGTAAGCCATTGCAGCCACCGCTTGACCACCACCAACGTTGTAAACCTCGTCGATCTTACAAAGCTTAGCGACATACAAGATTTCATCAGCGATTGGCGGAGGTGAACAAAGCACAACCTTACGACAACCTGCGATTTGAGCAGGAACACCTAACATAAGAACCGTTGACGGTAGTGGCGCACTGCCACCTGGAATATAAAGGCCAACAGTATTAATCGCGCGCGTCACTTGCTCACACACAACACCAGGCTGTGTCTCAACCTTAATTGGCTGCGGCTTTTGAGCTTCGTGGAACTTAGCAATATTGCTATAAGCTTGCTCTAACGCTTGCTTCATCTCTGGTGTTAGACGAGCACACGCCTCTTCGATCTCACCCGAACTGACTCGGATAGATTCTGGAGTCACACCATCAAACTTTGCAGTCAGCTCTCTAAGCGCGGCATCGCCTTCATTTCGTACTTTTGCAATAACATCAGAAACAGTCGCTGTGATGTTTGCACCTTCAGTAATAGCTGGACGCTCTAATACCGAGTCTTGCTGTGATTCACTTAAAGATTGCCAAACAACGGTTCTCATCGTCACTACCCCATCATTTTTTCGATTGGTAATACTAGAATCGAGCTTGCACCCAACTCTTTCAGCTGTTCCATTGTTTCCCAGAACAAGTTCTCTGTACTTACTAGGTGAACGGCAACTTTGTCTTTGTCTGTTGATAGTGGAAGAACCGTTGGATCTTCAGCACCAGGAAGTAATGCTTTGATTTGCTCTAGCTGAGATGTTGGCGCGTGAAGCATGATGTACTTCGACTCTTTCGCTTGTTGAACACCCTGCATACGAGTCAGTAGTTTTTCAATCAATGCGGTTTTATCTGCGTCGAACTCACCAACACGTTGAATCAGTGTTGCTTTAGATTGGAAGATAGCTTCTGCTTCTTTTAGGCCGTTTGCTTCTAGCGTTGCGCCTGTAGAAACTAAATCTGCGATAGCGTCTGCTAGACCTGCGCGAGGAGCAACTTCAACCGAGCCTGTTAGCATACAAGTGCTGAATTCAACACCCTGCTCATCCATGTAGGCTTTCAGTAGTTGTGGGTAAGTTGTCGCAATACGTTTGCCCGCTAAGTCTTGTGGGCCGTTGTATTCTTCGTCTTTATTAATAGCGATTGAAAGGCGGCAACCACCGAAGTCTAAACGACGTAGTGTGCGAAACTCTGATGGCTCTTTTAGAGCAACACGGTCTAGGCGAACTTCTTCCAGTTCATTTTCACCGATGAAACCAAGGTCAACCACTCCATCCATGATAAGACCTGGGATGTCATCATCACGAACTAATAACAAGTCGATTGGCATATTTAGTGAATGAACAACTAGGCGCTCACCCATGATGTTAAATTTAACACCACATTTTTTAAGTAGGTCTTGGCACTCTTTACTTAAGCGACCTTTCTTTTGAATTGCGATTCTTAGGCGTTGTGTCTGCATTGCTGTATCCCTGTGCAAATATTTGAATTTATTGATTATTTAAAAGCGCTAAAACTAAAAAACCCTCGGAAGACTTTGTCATCCCGAGGGTTTAAATCTAAATTCTTTGACTTAACCTCCGGGAGAATTCTTGCTCCCGGGTATACGTAAATCTCCCCGAAAGACTAGATAGGGTGATGATGGTGATGAATGTTCATTACTAATTTACGCATACTTATAAGCTCTTCAGTTGTTTGCTTTCTTATCTCCACACTAACTAAGCTGAGATCCTTTTTCAACCATTTATTCGAACTTTTTTCACGAAACTTAAAATTAAATTAACAAGCACAAAAAAGGGAGGCTAATGCCTCCCTGATAGTTTACTGATTAGCTTTCAGTTTTAGCTTTTGCACGTCGCCATTTTGCAGCGAGAGAAGTAAGCCAATGCAAAACATACAGCAACAAACGTTAGAGACGCTGCGCCAAATGCGATGCCAATTGAAGATGTCATACCTAGGGTAATGAAACCAATGCACGATACGAACGCCACAGACAACGCGTATGGAAGCTGAGTCGATACGTGGTCAATGTGGTTACAACGAGCACCAGTAGAAGACAGAATCGTTGTGTCTGAGATTGGAGAACAGTGGTCACCAAATACAGCACCTGCTAGAACCGCACTTAGCATCGGCAGAATTAGCGCGATGTCAGATGCCGCAGCCATGTCGCCCGCGATAGGTAGCATGATACCGAACGTACCCCAAGATGTACCTGTCGAGAAAGCCATAATGCCAGCAAGAAGGAACAAGATAACAGGTAGCCAGTGGTAATCAATGCTGCCCGTTACTAGAGACGATAGGTAAGAACCTGTTTTCATGTCGCCGATTACAGAACCGATAGTCCAAGCGAACACAAGAATTAGGATAGCGCCAAACATAGAGCTTGCACCAATCCACATCGTTCTTGCGATGTCTGCCATAGACAGCTTCTGTTTGAATACAGTTGCTAGAGCTACGATTAAGCCGATAACGCCACCGTAAACAAGTGACTTGCCTACATCCGTGTTTTCAAACGCACCTAGAAGATTAAATGCTTGACCATCAGCAGTAAGCGCTTGGCCACCGGTGTAAAGCATCGCGGCAACCGTCGCTACGATTAGCGATACGATTGGCATAACCAGATCAGAAACTGAACCGTTTTCGCTCTCTTCGATATCTAGCTCTTCGTTTAGATCGTGAGCTTGCTTTTGGTCATTGTCGCCTTCAAAGCCACGGCCTTGAGATGCTTCGATTTCATGCTCACGCATCTTACCAACGTCTAGACCGAACCATGCCACTGCAAACACCATTAATAGTGCGAATACAGCGTAGAAGTTCATTGGGATAAGACGAACGTATGCACCCAGTGCAGAATACTCTGTCACACCGTGTGTTACTAAGATGCCACCAATGATAGTGATGATGTAAGCACCCCAGCTAGAAGCAGGCATGATCACACACATAGGCGCAGCCGTTGAATCTAGGATATAAGCAAGCTTAGCGCGAGATACGTAGAAACGGTCTGTTACAGGGCGAGAGATAGCACCAACTGCTAGGCTGTTAAAGTAGTCATCTACAAAGATGAATACACCTAAGAAAGCAGCAAGTAGTTTTGAACCACGTTTGCTCTTAACGCGAGACTGTGCCCACTCCGCGAATGCGCGAGTACCGCCAGACAGTGTTAATAATGCCGTTGTCATTCCAAGAATTATTAGGAATGCAATGATGCTCATGTTCCAAGTGTTGATGCCACCATCTTCGATGAAAACACCAGATGCTTTAGTAAACACGTAACTAGCTGCGTTACCTACTGAGTAATCAGCAAGTAGAATCGCACCCATGATGATACCGACACCCAAAGAAACCAATACACGGCGGGTAACAATAGCAAGACTCAAAGCCACAAGGGGCGGAAGCAAAGATAAAGGTGATGTTGCAAAATCTATTAAATTCATGATCTTCAAAAACCAGTTTTTTATTTGGCTAGAGATCTACTGCAGACAAACTTGATACGGCTGACCAAGCTCATGTTGAACTAAGCGAAAGGGAAGTGAACACTTCACCCAACCCTACAGTAGCGCTCCATAGTTTAAAATTAAGACTATGGCAGTGTTGTACCTATTGAGCACAACCCCAGCAAATTGCTTAGATATACAATTTACTTCGGCAATTACACCTTTCATTCCCGTTCATTGGCATCACCCCAACGGAAGTTACTTTTTATAATTGCACCTCTACGTGCGATAACATTATTAACCGTGTAAACCAGAGTTTAACAACAAATTAACCAATACCTCGCATCAGGTAGCCGCAATTGTACTCATCAAGAGCAACAATGCAACATATCATTCCGAGAAAAATAGCTTTTTGTTAATGAACTAATCAATAGAAGAATAGTCTACATAAGTTGACTACTCCACCTGTCACATATCACTTTTTAAGATATTCTTAATAATTATTATAAATTCAATAGAAATACAGCTCTGAATTTTCAACTATTCATCTCACTTTTATATTTAAATATGTAATAGAAGAAATACTATTTGTTTTATTCCTAGGCTCTGTTTATTATTAGGAAGATTATTTAGTTTACCTTGATGGAAAATATCATGTCTGAATTAACAAAAACTCTATTAAATATCCGCAGCCTTCGTGCGTTCTCACGTGAATTAACTCTTGAGCAACTTGAAGAAGCGCTAGACAAGCTGACTATTGTTGTACAAGAGCGTCAAGAGTCTGAAGCTGAAGAGCGTGCTGCTAAAGCAGAGCAAGAAGCTAAGCTTTCTGCTATTGCTGAACAAATTGCAAAAGACGGAATTGATGTTGCCGATCTTATTGCTGCACTTTCTGGTGAAGCAAAATCTAAAACAACAAAAGCTAAACGCGCTCCTCGCCCAGCGAAATACAAATACGTAGACGCAAACGGCGACGAGAAGACTTGGACAGGTCAAGGCCGTACGCCTTCAGCTATCCAAGAACAGCTAGATGCTGGTAAATCTCTAGAAGAGTTTGCTATCTAAACATTTAGTTTACTTAGTGTGTAATCAATTACACGCTAAGCAATAGAATTAATATTTAAGTCGACCAAAGTATTATTTACGACTTCAATATATTCAGAAACAAAAAAGGCTCCTTTCGGAGCCTTTTTTATATTTGTACTATCAGTATTAGAAACCAACTGATAGTACTACTGATTAAAGAAAGTAACTTATCTTTCCCAGTACGCTTCTTCTAGGCTATCTTCTCTTTCAGGCAGGCCACGAGATAAACGTGGAGAGTGTTGAACCAACACTTCATAGCTAGCACGGTTAGAATATTTACAAACTTGTGAGAACGAAGAGTACGTCAAGAATGAATGTTGATGTTTACTTGAGTTTGGCACGTTTTCTTTGTGGTACTTATTAGCAGCCATATCATGTAATAAAGCTGATAACGCAGCATCACCTGCACCATTGGTATTTTTGATCTTTTCTGGTCCACCCATGTATGGCGCAATGTGCGAATACACTTTAGTTGGGTTTTCACATAAATCTTTATGCGCAGGACGGCTAAATTCAAAACGGTTGAATTCCGCAATTGAACCTGGAAGTAAAGGCAGTGACGTTTCACGCTTAGCTGCATCTTCTGTATAACCAGCCATAAATAGGCCAACAGGTCCCGCAGTACATAGAACAAGGTCTACCCAGTCTAGCGCTTTATCTGATGCAGCCAGTGGATCGCTTTCACCCGTTAACGCTTCAGCTTCGTCTTCATTCATTGCAACAACCGTTACGTGTTGCTCAAGGAAATCTTTCCAGAATTCTGGATCATCTTGAATAACGAACTTAGTACCTAGTGTCAGAACTACCGGCACATCGTATTTCTTCGCGTATTCGATCGCTTTCATTGTTGCTTCAGGCATCGGGTCGCCTGGCTTACAACGAACTAAATAAGCCGTTAAAACTAAAGCAGAAGCACTTTTGAAGATTTTTTCAGGAATGCTTTCTGGTTTTAATTGGTTCATTTGTCCTTCGCTAATTGCGAAAGTACGTTCACCATCTTCTGTAATTAATGCAAAGCAGCGACCAATTGCGCCATCTACCCCTTGTAAATGGTTCAGATCCATTCTGCTTGATGTATTACATAAATAGCGATAACCGTAACTACCAATCTTAATATCTTGGCTCATTACACCTAGCAGTGTTGAACGGTCATCCGCTAGCACTGAATAGTTGTGTAATGTGTTACCAATTGTGCCACCAGCGTATTCATTGGTAATCAGGCACTGCTCTTTTAATTCTTGATATAAAGATTCAGCGGCTGCGTCGCCAATAACCAGTGAATGTCCCTTGCTCAAACCATACTTCTCAATAAGTTCAGAACTCACCTTTGCTTCAATATCAACCAATGTTTGGTCAATACCGATAATATGAGTGCGTGACATTCTTTTACTACTTTGAGCTTGGCTCACTAGAGGATCACGAGCGTGAACCGGAAAGTAGTGCTTTGATTTACGTTGTCCAGGGAATTTCATAGGGCTAGTCTAAGTCAAGGGGAAATAGGTGGCGGATTCTACCGCGCTATATTTAACGCGGCAATCTTTCAAACTATAGCAAACGTTTGCTGAAGGTTTTTTTTATTCGCCTTCCATAAAGCTTAAATCAGGCAGCATGCCCAAATGCTCTGCGTAACGTTTTTGATTGAACTCCGCGCCGTTTTTCATAACGTCAAATACTTCAATTGCCAGTGCACATGCCATAGCCGCAATTGCTTCTTCACGTGGAGTACCAGTCATCATTAAACGCATCAACGTCTCTTTCACTTTCACTGGTTCGCCATCTTCAAGCTGATTCTCGATGATCTCAATCAGCTCTTCTTCTTGCATAAATTCATTTTGTTCAGACATTTTTTTATCTCAGGTCTTGGATTTCGAGCGACTATGCCACATATACTTCTGACATCCTAGCGACTCACCTCGCTCTCATGCGATTCTCTAACAAAGTCAGCGCACTATTTGTGCAAATGAAACTGTGATTCCGGTCTCGGATCTGTCACGGCGTTTCTCTTTCTGTTAGAATCTGCGACCAAGTAATAGTAACGGTGTTTAGACATGTCAGATATCAGCTCTGGAAACAGCGAAAAGAAAGTAATTGTCGGTATGTCCGGCGGTGTAGATTCGTCAGTATCGGCGTATCTTCTTCAGCAACAAGGCTATCAGGTAGAAGGCCTTTTCATGAAAAACTGGGAAGAAGACGATAACGAAGAATACTGCACGGCAGCTGAAGATCTTGCTGATGCTCAAGCGGTATGTGACAAACTAGGTATCCACCTTCACACTATCAACTTTGCTGCAGAATACTGGGATAACGTATTCGAATACTTCCTTGAAGAGTACAAGGCAGGTCGTACACCTAACCCAGATATCCTTTGTAACAAAGAAATCAAATTCAAAGCATTCTTAGAGTTTGCGGATGAAGTGCTAGACGCAGACTACATTGCGATGGGTCACTACGTTCGTCGTACTTTCCCAACTCAAGAAGAGCTTGATGCTGGCGTAAAACCAGAAATGCTACGCGGTCTAGACAGCAACAAAGACCAAAGCTATTTCCTATATACGCTAAGCTCAGATCAAGTGGCACGCAGCCTATTCCCTGTCGGTGAATTAGAGAAGCCAGAAGTGCGACGTATTGCTGAAGAGCAAGACTTGATCACAGCGAAGAAGAAAGATTCAACAGGCATCTGCTTTATCGGCGAGCGCAAGTTCACTGAGTTCCTAGGCAAATACCTACCAGCACAACCGGGTAACATTGAAACACCTGAAGGCCAAGTGATTGGTCAACACCAAGGTTTGATGTACCACACGCTAGGTCAGCGTAAAGGCCTTCATATTGGCGGCACTAAAGGTGGCGGCGGTAACGAAGAACCATGGTTTGTTGGTGAAAAAGATCTGAAGCGTAATGTTCTGATCGCAGTACAAGGTAAAGATCACCCTCTTCTAAAATCAGAAGGTTTGATCGCTTCTCAGCTTCACTGGGTAAATCGCACACCAATTACTGAAGTTATGACATGCACGGTAAAAACACGTTACCGTCAAACCGATATTCCTTGTACAATCATCCCAATTGATGATGAGAACATTAAGGTTATTTTTGATGAACCACAGATTGCTGTGACCCCAGGTCAATCGGCAGTGTTCTACCTAGACGACGTTTGTCTTGGTGGCGGAATCATCGAAAAACGCATCTAACTAATCAAACGACAAACGATAGAAGACAACTAGGAGTTACTACGTGGCTAATACACTTTATGACCGTACTATTGCTTTCGCCGGAATTTGCCAAGCTGTGGCTTTGGTTCAACAAGTAGCGAAAGACGGCCATTGTGATAAAGATGCCTTCGAAGCTTCACTCAATGCTATTTTAAATACCAACCCGGCGAACACCGTGGGCGTATTTGGACGTGAAGCGAACCTAAAGCTTGGCCTTGAGTGCTTAGTAAAAGGTATCGATAGTACTCCAGCTGGTAGCGATATTACGCGCTACATCATCAGCTTGATGGCTCTTGAGCGTAAGCTATCTTCTCGTAACGACTCTATGTCTCAGCTTGGCGATCGCATTCAAACTGCAGAACGCCAAACTGAGCATTTTGATCTGTTTGACGAGCAAATGATCAGCAACCTAGCGAGCATCTACCTTGATGTTGTGAGCCCTATTGGCCCACGTATTCAGGTATCTGGCACACCAGCGGTACTTCAACAGACATCGAGCCAGCACAAGGTTCGTGCACTCCTTCTGTCAGGAATTCGAAGCGCTGTTCTTTGGCGCCAGGTTGGTGGTAAACGCCGCCATCTTATCTTCGGTCGCAAGAAGATGATCGAGCAGGCTCAAATCCTACTAGCTCGAATGTAATTTATTAGCTCGCGCCTCGTCGCGAGCTTGTTTTTTGTATCAACACAACTCTCACGCAAACGATTGCGCAATGTGCGTGACAATTGAGATTGTTACTGGTATAAACCTCTCAAAATTTAGAAAACTCAATTCAGGAGAACACCATGGAACTGTCAGCATTGACTGCTGTTTCACCAGTAGACGGCCGTTACGGAAGTAAGACTATTGCATTACGCAGCATCTTTAGTGAGTTTGGACTACTAAAGTACCGCTCTATCGTTGAAATTCGTTGGTTACAAAAGCTTGCAGCAACTGATGCAATCAAAGAAGTACCAGCGTTCAGTGCAGAAGCTAACCAGTTTCTTGATGAACTAGCCGCTAACTTCAGCGAAGAAGACGCTCTGCGTATCAAAGAGATTGAGCGCACGACAAACCACGACGTTAAAGCGGTTGAATACTTCTTGAAAGAGAAAGTTGCTGGCGTTCCTGAGCTTCACGCAGTTAACGAATTCATTCACTTTGCATGTACTTCTGAAGACATCAACAACACATCTCACGCGCTTATGCTTAAAGAAGCTCGTGACACAGTGATTCTTCCAGAGATTCGCAACGTAATCGATGCTATCAAAGCTCTTGCGAACGAGTACCGTGATATTCCTCTTCTTTCTCGTACACACGGTCAGCCAGCTTCTCCTTCTACTATGGGTAAAGAGATGGCTAACGTTGCGTACCGTATGGAACGTCAATTCAAGCAAATCGAAAGCGTTGAGATCCTAGCGAAAATCAACGGTGCTGTAGGTAACTACAACGCTCACCTTTCTGCATACCCTGAAGTTGAATGGCACCAATTCAGCGAAGAGTTCATCACTGAATCTCTTGGCGTAACTTGGAACCCGTACACAACTCAAATCGAACCTCACGATTACATCGCTGAGCTATTCGACGCTGTTGCTCGTTTCAACACGATCCTTCTAGACTTCGACCGTGACGTTTGGGGCTACATCGCTCTTGGTCACTTCAAGCAGAAGACTATTGCTGGCGAAATCGGTTCTTCTACAATGCCGCATAAAGTTAACCCAATTGACTTCGAAAACTCTGAAGGCAACCTTGGTCTAGCTAACGCAGTATTTAGCCACCTTGCACAAAAACTTCCAGTTTCTCGCTGGCAACGTGACCTAACTGACTCTACGGTTCTTCGTAACCTAGGTGTTGGTGTTGGCTACGCAATCATTGCATACACTTCAACTCTGAAAGGTATTAGCAAGCTAGAAGTTAACCGTGAAGCGCTACTTGCTGAACTAGACAAGAACTGGGAAGTACTGGCTGAACCAGTACAAACAGTAATGCGTCGTTACGGTATCGAGAAACCATACGAGAAGCTAAAAGAGCTAACTCGTGGTAAGCGTGTAGATGGCGAAGGCATGCGTGCATTCATCGACGGTCTTGAAATCCCTGCAGACGAGAAAGTTCGCCTGAAAGAGATGACACCAGCGAACTACATCGGTCAAGCAATCGAGCTGACTGACAAGCTGTAAGATTCGAACAAACGAATAAACAAAGGCTTCCCACGTGGAAGCCTTTTTGTTGTGTAGAACAAATGTTTCGAACAGTAGTCCCTAAGTAAAACAACCGTCGTCAATCTAGCCTGACTTCTTCCAACTAGCCTCCCCCATTCAAATACTGCAAACCGCATTAGACAGACATCCGTTCCTTTTCTTAAGCAGCAAGTACAAAAAAGGCCTCCCGAAGGAAGCCTTTAGAATACACATTGCCGCTTAACGACAGCAGCTTGTATTAGAGATTACATGTTACGTAGAGAAGCAATACGCTTATCTAGCGGCGGGTGGCTCATTAGAAGCTCAGTTAGAGACTTCTTACCGTTGATACCAAACGCCATCATAGAACCTTCTAGTTGTGGCTCGTGGCTCACCTTTAGACGCTCTAGCGCTGCAATCATCTTCTCTTTACCTACCAAGTGCGCTGCACCTGCATCAGCATGGAACTCACGATGGCGGCTGTACCACATGGTAATGAAGCTCGCTAGGAAACCAAATACCAGTTCCAGCACCATAGATACACCGAAGTACACCATCATGTTGCTGCCACCCTCTTCTTCGTTGTCATTCGACGCAACAATGTTGGCGATGAAACGAGACAGGAAGATAACGAACGTGTTCACAACACCTTGCATTAGAGTCATGGTCACCATGTCACCATTCGCGATGTGGCTAACTTCGTGAGCTAATACCGCTTCAGCTTCGTCACGCGTCATACTGTGCAGAAGACCCGTTGATACTGCGACCAATGAATCATCACGCTTAGCGCCCGTTGCAAATGCGTTGATGTCTGGCGAATCGTAGATCGCCACTGTTGGCATACCAATACCAACTTGTTGAGATTGACGGCTTACCGTCTCCATCAACCAATGTTCTGTTTCGTTACGTGGGCTTTCAATGACCATGCCGCCTACAGAGCGTAGCGCCATTTTCTTCGACATCATTAATGAAATGAATGAGCCGCCAAAACCAAATACCGCAGCCATCACCAATAAGCCTGAGAGGCTACCGGGTTGCATACCTGTAACTGCGTATACAATATTAAGAACAACACTTAGTACCAATACAACCGCTAGGTTGGTTGCAAGGAACAACATTACTCGCTTCATTACTTATCTCCGCATGAAAGCTGTTTTTATAAAACTTATTGTTATAGACAAGGCAGACAGCAATAGATTCCAACCTTGAGACTTATACTTACTTATACATATAGTCTTAGATTAAGAAAACAAGGTTAAGCATTAAATTGCAACATTTGATTACGAGACCATATCCGAATTAAATCCATTCTATTAGACCTAAGTCGTATGGTGTCGATATAACAATCCGTTTACAGTGACTTTAGATGATTTATTGGCTAGTCCATGTACAAAAAGGGAAGGATCATGGTTGAAGGTACTAACACTCAAATGGCTATCGATTTACTGTGCTGTCACCTAGGGATTACTGAAGAAGAAGCGAAAAAGCAGATTGGAATCCTAACACCGCAAACGGCACAGACAAAAATCACAGAAACTCAGCAAGCTTTAATGGGACTGACGAAAGAACATTAATTCTAAGCTTGTTTATTAAAAGACCGGTTGTTTATCAACTCGAGATCTAAAGGCTTAAAATAGCAAAAGGGCTGCAATCGCAGCCCTTTTCTTGTTTAGTACATAACGTAGTAATTAAAGCGCAAGCAAAGGCTGCACATCAATGTACTTACCAATGTTCTTAGACTTCGCTTTCGGTACGTAAGGGATTTCACCTAACTTTGGCGCACCTAGCTTATCTTCAAGCATCGCAATAATATCTGCGTAGTGCTCAGTACCTGGATTGATACGGTTTGCGACCCAACCTACTAGGTTTAATCCATCAGCACGAATCGCTTCTGCCGTTAGTAGAGCATGGCTCAAACAACCAAGTTTAATACCTACAGTAAGTACTACTGGCAGCTGCTCTTTCTTAACCCAGCTAGACAAATATTCATCATCTGAAACCGGTACACGCCAACCACCAGCACCTTCAACTAACACGATGTCAGAGTTTTGCTTGTGCTCTTCCAGCTTTGCAGATAATACGGCTTCATCAATCACCACACCGTCATGCTTTGCAGCGATGTGAGGCGATGACGGTAACAATAGTGCATACGGGTTTACGTCTTCGTAAGCAATATCTTGCGTCGCCGCTTCTTGAAGATGCAGAGCATCGCTATTACGTAAACCTTCAGGGTATTTCTCACACCCTGCAGCAACTGGCTTATAACCAATTGTCGATAAATCTTGTGCGGCCAAAGCTTGAAGAATCGCTTTTGAAACCACAGTTTTTCCCACTTCGGTATCCGTACCTGCAATAAATAATGCATCAATCATAATTGAATAACCCCTAAACAAACTTGATATGTTGCTGGCAAGAAACCTTGATGGTTTTTAAACTCTCGATATTCCCGTTCAACAAGCTGCAACATGCTGCGACTTGTTAAACCCTGTGAGCGACCACTTACGTGATTAGCGCCGATGCCTTTAAGGTCGCGCATCAATTCAAACGCAGTGTCGTACCAAACGGTGATGGTGGGCAAGTCTAGTTGATGAACCGTACAGCTAGATTGCGCTAACGCAATTTTTACCTGATTGATTGTAATAAAATGGTTAACGTGTTGATGTGCGTCAATTTTTGACCATGACTTTTTCAACTCAAACAGTGACCCATCAAGCAAAGTTGAGAAAATAACACGCCCACCAGCCGCTGTAACACGCTTCATCTCTCTCAAAGGCGACGACAAATCGTCACACCATTGCAACGCAAGGCTAGAGAAAACGATGTCAAAACACCCATCTTCAAATGGCAATTGTTCAGCATCGGCTTGTTGATATAAAGAGACAGATGCACCACAACGCTTCTCTGCTGTTGCTAACATTCCAACAGAAAGGTCAGCGCAAACCACTTCGGCGCCTCGTTTTATAAGTTGCTCTGAGAAATAGCCAGTACCACAACCTAGATCCAGCACCTTAAAGCCTGACAGATCGCTGGGTAATTTATCCAGTAATCGGTGGCCAACATCGCGTTGAAATTCAGCGTGTTTGTCATAGGTTGTTGCCGCTTTACCAAAGGCTTCGGCAATCGCACTCTTATCTTGGCCAACGTAATTATGCACTACTGCTTCTTGTGACATTTACTGAGCCTCTTTATTTGATTCAAAGCTTGGATGGATAGGCGATTTAATGCCTGAGCCAATGTTTCGTTCAATGGCTTGATGCAACGACCTGGTTAACTGGAGAATCTGTTTTTGGCTATGGTTAGCTGTTAACGTGATTCGTAATCGAGCAGTTCCAGCAGGAACGGTTGGCGGCCTTATTGCGGTCACCCAAACTTGGTTTTGCTTTAACTCTTCAGCTATAGATAATGCCGCCTGAGCTTCACCTATCACAAATGGCTTAATCGGAGTCTGAGTATCCACAAAGCCTTTCAAGCCGCTCATCTGCTCTGCATAGAGAGCCCCTAACTCCGCCAGCTTTTCTCGGCGCCACTCTTGAGTTTGAATCATCTGACAGGCATGAGACAAAGCCACCGCTTGTGAGGGTGGCATTGCCGTAGAGTAAACATGATGACGAGCAAACTGAGTTAAATAGTCACCGACTTCTGACGAACATAAAACAGCAGCGCCAGACAGGCCAAATGCTTTACCAAAAGTGACGACTAGAATATCGGGCGTTATTTGTGCTGCACTGCAACTCCCAGCCCCTTTATCACCTAATACGCCGATACCGTGGGCATCATCAACCACCAACCAACTGTCGTATTGATGAGTCAGGTTAAAGATCTGGCTGAGAGGCGCTTGATCGCCATCCATGCTGAAAACGCCCTCAGTCACGACCAAGGATTGTGGAGATTGGCTTAATAGAGACTCTAGATGCTGCGTGTCGTTGTGCTTAAAGCGTTTCATGGTTGCAGGTGAAAGCATCCCCGCTTCCATTAAAGAGGCGTGGTTAAGTTTGTCTTGCAACAGAGAGTCGTCTTTTTCGAGCAGAGAAAACAACAAAGCTTGATTAGCGCTGAAACCAGAACTAAAGAGTATGGCTCGTTCAAAGCCAAGCCATTCACACAGCTGAGCCTCTAAATTTAGATGAGCAGGACTAAAACCCGTGACCAATGGCGATGCCGCACTGCCGGCACCATACTGAGAAAGCCCCGCTTGCCACGCCTCTACCAATTCAGGGTCGTTCGCCAAGCCTAGGTAATCATTACTCGAAAAATTAATAAAGCGAGAACCTTCGCAATTAAGCAAAGGGCTATTACTGTTTTCAAGCACCTTGAGTTGACGAGTTAGCCCCTGTTCACGGCGTTGAACAAGGGCATCTTTGATACGAGATTTAAACAGTGGCATCGTAGAACATGTCATCTTTCGTTGGACGAGCAGCAACGCGCTCCACCACTTGATCTAACAGTTCGTTTTCTTGAATTTCATCAGGCTTCTGAGCCACTTGTTGGCTGTTGATACCTAACTTCTTAAACAGCTGCATATCCGTGTCTTCATCTGGGTTTGGCGTAGTCAGTAACTTACAACCGTAGAAGATAGAGTTCGCGCCAGCCATGAAGCACATCGCTTGCATCTGTTCATTCATATTCTCGCGACCTGCAGATAGACGAACCGCAGACATTGGCATCATAATACGAGCAATCGCAATCAACTTAATGAAGTCAAAAGATTCAACATCATCGACGTTTTCCATCGGTGTGCCTTTCACTTTTACGAGCATATTGATTGGCACACTCTCAGGGTGTACAGGAAGGTTCGCTAGCTCTACCAGCAAACCTGCACGGTCATTGGTACTTTCGCCCATACCAATAATGCCACCAGAGCAGATCTTCATACCGGCATCACGTACGTGAGATAACGTATCTAAACGATCTTGGTACGTACGAGTAGTGATGATGCTGCCGTAAAACTCAGGAGACGTATCAAGGTTATGGTTGTAGTAATCCAAACCTGCATCCGCTAGCTCGCCGGCTTGATCTGGCGTTAACATACCTAGCGTCATACACGTTTCTAGACCCATGCCTTTCACACCTTTGATCATATCAGTCAGGTGAGGCATATCGCGTTCTTTCGGGTTTTTCCATGCCGCGCCCATACAGAAACGAGTCGAGCCTGCGTTCTTGGCTTTTTGCGCCGCATCCAAAACACGCTCTACTTCCATTAGGCGTTCTTTGTCGACATCCGTTCGGTAGTGAGCACTTTGAGGGCAGTACTTACAGTCTTCAGGACAAGCACCGGTCTTAATCGATAGAAGCGTACTCACCTGCACGTGGTTGTGCTCTTGGTACTGTCTATGAACCACTTGAGCTTCAAACATTAAATCCATAAACGGTTTTTCAAGCAGCGCTGTTACTTCAGCAACTGTCCAGTCATGACGAACTTCCACGTGTCGATCCTTTTTTATTATTTGATGTTTCATCTCTATCAATAGAGATTGCATTTATGCTTGGCTAGTCTACCGACAAGCTTTAGACTGTCAACACATTGATAATATCAAAAGTTTACATCTGGTTATTTTTTAATCACACCAAGAATGGAAGTTACTATGGATCTCGCCTTTGATCGCCAGCATATCTGGCATCCCTACACATCAACGTTAACACCTCTGACCTGCTATCCAGTCACCAACGCAGACGGTGTTTACCTAGAATTAGAAGGCGGAAAACGAATTATTGATGGTATGTCATCTTGGTGGTCAACCATCCACGGCTACAATCATCCAGAGCTAAACGCTGCAGCTCACAGTCAAATCGATAAGGTTTCACACGTTATGTTTGGTGGTATCACCCATCAGCCCGCTATCGATCTATGTAAGAAGCTTTTGAATCTCGCGCCAAGTAATCTTGAGCATGTATTTTTGGCCGATTCAGGTTCAGTAGCCGTAGAAGTTAGCCTCAAAATGGCACTGCAATATTGGCACGCTAAAGGACAACCTCGTTCAAAGTTCCTCACACTAAGAGATGGTTACCACGGTGATACCTTTGCGGCGATGTCAGTGACCGACCCTGACAACTCAATGCACAGCCTCTACAAAGGTTTTTTGCCGGAACACATTTTCGCAGATTCACCTAAAACAGGCTTTTGGGAACAATGGGATGCGAACGACATCAACAGCTTTCGAGAAAAGCTGGCAGCACACCATCAAGAAGTCGCAGCGGTGATCTTAGAGCCAATCGTTCAAGGGGCTGGCGGCATGCGCATCTACCACCCTGAGTTCCTAAAACAGGTTCGCTTACTGTGTGATGAATTCAATGTATTGCTGATCTTGGATGAGATTGCGACCGGATTTGGCCGCACAGGGAAACTGTTCGCTTGTGAGCATGCCGATGTTCAACCGGACATCTTATGCGTAGGCAAAGCTTTAACTGGTGGCTATATGACATTGTCAGCGACACTTGCGAGTAAAGAAGTTGCTGACACGGTATGTGGCGGTGAAGCGGGCTGCTTTATGCACGGGCCAACCTTTATGGGTAACCCATTGGCTTGCGCAGTCGGCGCGGCAAGTTTATCCATCATCGAGCAAGGCCATTGGAAAAATCAGACTCAGCAGATTGAGCAGCTTTTCTCTGAGTTGCTACCACCGCTGCGAGAGCATGAACTTGTCAAAGACGTTCGTTGGTTGGGCGCGATTGGCGTCGTTGAAACCCACACACCTGTCGATATGGAAACCATCCAAGCTCACTTTGTAGAGCAAGGTGTTTGGATCCGTCCGTTTGGTAAATTGATTTATATGATGCCTCCATTTATCAGCGAGCCTGCGCATATCGAGCAACTGGTCTCTGCAATTGATAAAGCTCTGCAACAATCTGCTTGCTTCAAGTCAAATTGATATAAATAAAGCCAAATAGAAATTCCGAAAATTTATAAGTATATAATCCGAAACGCCGCCTTTAGAGTGCTAAAGGTGGCTTAGTCACAAGGCAAATAATCAGAAAACCAATAAGAACATCTCAAACTGATATTTTATCTATGATTCCACCCTGAAGAATCTCACAAATAAATTTAATCCTCTCCATAAAAAGAATTAGCAAAAGAGTGTTACCTATCGGGTCAATAGCCGCTTAAAATACAAGCCATTTTTTGTCGGATATTATGATGATCTTCCTCATTCGATTCATTCTAGAATCCAATCAGCTAATTCAATTCGACTGTACTTAGATAATAAATAGTAACGAAAGCTTGTATCAACTTGGTAGAAACAGAGTTCTCTGTTTTGTCGATCGTGCAAGACAGCAACGCAGACCGTAATAGCTGCGGAATTCACGTCAGTAAATAATTTAAAGTAAACATGAAATTAGACCAACTCAATGCACTTATCGTTGATGACTCATCGATCGTGCTATCAACCATCCGCAATATGTTGATTCATATCGGCTTTTCAGAGCGAATGATTTCAATTGCTAAATCCCCTCGCATCGCTATGACGATAACAAGCGAGACGACGTTTGATGTGATTATCTGTGACTACAACTTTGGTAACACCATCAATGGCAAGCAGCTGTTTGAAGAGCTTAAACAATCGAATAGATTGAAAGACGATGGAATATTTATTCTAGTTACCGGTGAGAATTCCGCTTTATCGATCCGCCCTATTTTAGAGCTTCGACCAGATAATTATTTATTAAAACCATTCAATCGTGAAACCTTAAAGCAACGTATTACAAGCTCTTTAAAAAAGAAGCTGGTTCTACAAAAAATCTATAAGGCCGAACGAGAAAATGACTATGAAGCGGGACTTGAGTTCTGCGAAGAGCTGATCGCCTTTCATTCTGAATATTTTACGACCATCCAGCAATTTCGCGGAAGCTTTTTGTCAAAGCTCAAGCTTTACGAAGAAGCAAAGAACGTATATGAGAAGGCGCTTGATGAAGGCAGTTTTGATTGGGCTCAAGCGGGTCTAGCAAACAGCCTTGCGAATTTAGGTCAGATCAATGAAGCACAACAAATGATCGAAAGCTTGATTGATTCAGCACCCACCAGCACCTTGTATCGAGATCAAGCAGCTCAAGTGAACCTTATCAGTAATAAAGTTCCTGCTGCGATTGCCCATTTTAAATTGGCAAGTGAACTCACACCGGGTAACTCAGAAAGGGAACTGGCAATCGCAAACCTGTGCCTCTCAGTGAATGATACCAAGGCAGCGTTAGCTCACTATCAGAACTATGTGCAGATCAATAGAGATACCTTTCGAGATAACCTCTATATGAAGCTCAACCATATTCGATTTTTGCTCTATTGTGCATCTGGTGAGAGCAACAATAAAGCGACACTCGACCAAGTAAACTATCTAGTTTCGAAGATCCCTACAGACGCAAGAGCAGGTCTTCAAACGGATTTAGCGCTTATCGCAGCACACATAGCAATGGAGTCAAAACAGTACCAAAAAGCGGTGACTATTTTGACTGCACTGCATGACAGAAATAGCTTTAATGCATTCCCGGTCATCTATCATCACACTTGGTTGTTAGACAGAATGAGTTGTGAGAATGAGTTTAAAGTCGCAGAAAGTCGTTGTGGCATGTTGATCATCCAAACGGCGAACGAAACCGTTGTTTCTAGCCAAATGACCATGTGCAGTGAGATGAAACGCCGTAACGCAGAAAAGATGGAATGGCTCAAACAGAGCAACGTCAGCATTAAGCAGGCTTCGTCGGACTATAAACAGGTATTGGTCGCTTATTTAGAGATTCACAAGCGATGCCCGATGATCAAAAACGTATGCATGAACATCGTCAAACTGCTGTCTGTTATTTGGCCTGACGCAATGGGCGCGAAACAGGTTTTAACGATTATTCAGAAGTGTGATGCAGTGGTCACTCAACTTTATACGCTTGATGAACTGACCCAAAACAATTATCAAAATTACTATCGAAAGGCGTTGCTAGCTTGCAAGCAAGCAGACGAAGCAACCAAGGCGAGTTTCTCTTTTATGTAGCTTCTCTTTATACAGCTTCTACTTGGGTAAGTTCCAGATACAAAAAAGGCTTTGCCATTACAGCAAAGCCTTTTAAATATTTTGGCAAGTCAGGTTAATCTAAATTTCATTAACCTAAATTGGCATTAACCGATGTGCGTTACGCCGCCCATGTATGGCTGAAGTACTGCTGGGATAGCAATACGGCCGTCAGCTTCTTGGTTGTTCTCAAGGATAGCAACCATAGTACGACCAACAGCAAGACCAGAACCGTTTAGTGTGTGTACAAGTTCAGGTTTCTTCTCGCCTTTACGACGGAAACGAGCTTGCATACGACGCGCTTGGAAATCCCACATGTTTGAACAAGAAGAAATCTCACGGTAAGTCTCTTGTGCTGGAACCCATACTTCTAAGTCGTAAGTTTTCGCAGAACCGAAGCCCATGTCACCTGTACATAGAATCACTTTACGGTAAGGAAGCTCTAGAAGTTGAAGTACTTTCTCAGCGTGACCAGTTAGCTCTTCAAGCGCTGCCATTGAGTCTTCTGGCTTAGTGATTTGTACTAATTCAACTTTGTCGAATTGGTGCATACGGATAAGACCACGAGTGTCACGACCGTAAGAACCCGCTTCAGAACGGAAACATGGCGTGTGAGCTGTCATCTTAAGTGGCAATTCAGCTTCATCAGTAATCGTGTCACGAACCATGTTCGTTACCGGTACTTCCGCAGTAGGGATAAGCGATAGAGTCTTAAGAGGTACGTCACTTACTTGCTCAGTTAGCGGGCTTGTGTGGAACAAGTCTTCGCCGAACTTAGGAAGTTGACCAGTACCGTAAAGGCTATCGTGGTTCACTAGGTACGGTACGTACATTTCTGTGTAGCCGTGCTCATCAGTGTGAAGGTCCAGCATGAACTGAGCAATAGCACGGTGTAGGCGTGCAAATTTGCCTTTCATCACGATGAAACGAGAACCCGAGATTTTAACTGCGCTAGCAAAATCAAGACCGCCAGACATTTCGCCAAGATCGACGTGATCTTTCACTTCAAAGTCGTAAGTCTTAGGTTGACCCCAACGAGAAACTTCTACGTTATCGTCTTCATCTTTACCATCAGGCACTTCTGCATCAGGTAGGTTGGGAATAGACATTGTGATCGTTTCTAGCTCAGATTGAAGGTCAGCCAATGCTACTTTAGCTTGGTCTAGTTCTGCGCCTAAGTTGCCTACTTCTGCAAGGATACGCTCAGCTTCTTCATGGTCGCCTTTTGCTTTCGCTTGACCAATGGACTTCGATCGAGAGTTACGTAACGCTTGTAGCTCTTCAGTTTTCATCTGAAGGGACTTACGTTTTTCTTCAAGTTCACGAATTGTCTCTACATCAAGGGTGAAGCCTCGACGTGCTAATTTTGCCGCTGTTTCATCCAGCTCAGCTCGAAGTAATTTAGAATCCAGCATTGCTAATCCTATGCTTTAGTTATTTGAATATTCAGTAGTTTGCTACTGAATCACTGCTAAACCCCTAAAACTGGTGCTATTTCGACCAATTTATAACGATTTAATTGAAATTTTATGACTAGGTAACGATATCCAAAAAAGACTACTTTTCATAGCGTTTTTGTGGGCTTTTTGCGTCCAAATCCGCCAGATAATCTAGCTTCTCGCCAATTTTGGTCTCTAAGCCTCGTTTTGTTGGGAAATAGTATTGCTTCTCTCCCATTTCAGGAGGCAGGTACTTTTCACCCGCCGCGTAGGCTCCTGGTTCGTCATGAGCATAACGGTATTCTTGCCCGTAGCCCATGTCCTTCATCAAAGTTGTCGGTGCATTTCGTAAATGATGCGGCACTTCATATTCAGGAAGATTGTGAGCATCTGTTAGAGCTTGCTTCCACGCGGTGTAAACGGCGTTACTCTTTGGCGCACACGCAAGATAAACTACCGCCTGAGCAATCGCACGCTCCCCTTCGGCTGGGCCAATGCGAGTGAAACAATCCCACGCCGACATCGCCACCTGCATTGCACGAGGGTCAGCGTTACCGATATCTTCAGAAGCAATCGCAAGCAAGCGCCTTACGATATACAAAGGGTCACAACCCGCCGCAATCATTCGCGCAGACCAGTACAAGGCCGCATCAGGGGTTGAGCCACGAATAGACTTATGAACCGCAGATATTAAGTCGTACCAAATATCGCCCTTATTATCGAAACGAGCGACTTTCTCACCAGCCACTTCAGCCAACAACTGCAAGGTTATCGCTTTCTCGCCTCTATCGTTATCTTCTGCCATGTCATACAGCAGTTCAAGGTAGTTAAGCGACATACGTGCGTCACCGTTAACCAGTTCTGCAAGGCGATCTAAAACATTATCAGCAAAATCAGCAGGCACATCACCTAACCCGCGTTGCTTGTCTTCAATCGCTTGGCGAATAACGAGAGAAATGTCATCTGTATTCAGGGACGTCAGTTTGTAGACACGCGCACGTGACAACAAAGCGTTGTTCAATTCAAAAGAAGGGTTTTCTGTCGTCGCACCAATAAAGGTCACGGTGCCATCTTCGATATGAGGCAGAAAAGCATCTTGCTGACTTTTGTTAAAGCGATGGACTTCGTCCACAAACAGGATCGTTCTGCGCCCTGCTTGCTTGTTTTCACGTGCTTTTTCAATCGCAATACGGATGTCTTTTACGCCCGAGGTTACCGCCGATACGCGTTCCACTTCAGCATTGGCATAGTTTGCTGCTACTTCGGCTAACGTCGTTTTACCGGTGCCCGGAGGCCCCCACAAAATCATCGAGTGGATATGGCCCGCTTCCAATGCTCTGCGAAGTGGTTTACCTGGGCCTAATATATGCTGCTGACCGATGTACTGTTCGACAGTTTCCGGTCTCATACGAGCAGCAAGGGGACGAAAATCTTCGTCCCCCGCAAAATCTAAGCTGTAATTACTCAATTGCAATCTCTTGATTCGTTGATGGCATTGATGCCTATCGACGTACTACCAAACGATCTGCTTATTTAGATCAGTTTCTTTGGTCGTCGACCTCGACACCTTCCGGTGCCACAAAAGTAAAGCGGTCTGCTGCAGGTTTACCCAAGTCAACATTGCTAAAGGTAAACTCACCTTTTTGACCGTCTTGTTCAATCACATTAAAGCCCTGAACAATGCCCTTTTCGGTGATATTAATCTGGAAGTCGCCCTGATTAGAATCGACAGCGGTTGGCGTTAGCGTAAATTGGTTACCCGTTTGCGCCACATTATAGTTATCCCAATCGCTTTCTTGGTTACGTGTAAGTAGGACAAAAGGTGTTTGTGAAGTCGCTTGCTCTTGCCAGTAGATGCTCACTTGCTCAATGAACGGGCTGTAGTACCACAAGCTTTGGCCATCAGATACCAACAAGTTTTCATCAGGGAAAGTCGTTTCCCAGCGGAACAAGCTTGGGCGTGCAATCTCAACCGTGCCCTCACCTTCCATAACCACATCACCATCAGGACTGGTCACGACTTGTTTAAAGTCAGCGCTGAAGCCTGCGTTTAATGCCAAACGGCTACTCAACTCTTCTTTCGGAGAAGCAAACACTGAGAAGCTCATAAATAAAAGTGCGAATACTTTTTTCATCAATAATCCTGTTAGAACATAAGTCGGTCATATTTTCGATTTGACCGACTTAATGGGTATGAGTTCCTAGTGGAACTAATCTTTTGGTGGCGCTGGTGCCAAGACTTCTCGGTTACCGTTATGGCCTGGAGCACTCACAATACCTTGAGCTTCGAGTTGCTCGACAATACGTGCAGCACGGTTGTAGCCAATCTTGAATCGACGTTGTACGCCTGAAACTGAGCCACGACGTGAATGAACAACGTGTTCTACCACCTGATCAAACAGAGGATCGACCTCTTCATCACCTTCCATCTTCTCACCCGGAAGCAAGGTTTCTGGGGTTTGTTCGCCGTTGGTGATCTCATCAATATAGTTTGGCTTACCACGCGCTTTCCAGTTATTCACAACTGCGTGTACATCGTCATCAGATGCGAAGGCACCGTGAACACGAGTTGTATGGCTAGAACCCGGTGGCAAGTAAAGCATATCACCCATGCCCAATAGTGATTCCGCACCACCTTGGTCAAGGATAGTTCGTGAATCCGTTTTGGTTGATACCGTAAAGGCAACACGGGTTGGAATGTTCGCTTTGATAAGGCCAGTAATAACATCCACTGATGGACGTTGTGTCGCTAGAATCAAGTGAACACCCGCCGCACGTGCTTTTTGTGCCAAACGCGCAATCAATTCTTCAACCTTCTTACCGACCACCATAATTAGGTCAGCAAATTCATCAACGATAACCACGATGTAAGGTAGCTTCTCAAGCAATGGTGCTTCAGGATCCATGCTGTCGCCCGGCTTCCACAGTGGATCGTGAATTGGGTGACCCGCTTCCGCAGCCATCTTAAGCTTATCGTTGTAACCTTTAATATTACGAACGCCTAACGCTGACATCAGCTTATAACGACGTTCCATCTCGCCAACACACCAACGAAGGGCGTTCGACGCATCTTTCATGTCGGTTACCACTTCAGACAATAGATGAGGGATGCCTTCATAAACCGATAGCTCAAGCATTTTCGGGTCGATCATGATGAATCTAACATCTTCCGGTGATGCTTTGTAAAGCATACTCAGAATCATTACGTTCACACCTACCGACTTACCAGAACCGGTTGTACCCGCAACCAGAACGTGAGGCATTTTCGATAGATCAGCAATGACCGCTTCACCAGCGATGTCTTGTCCCAGAACCACTGTCGTTGGCGATTTCGCTTCTTGGAACTGAGGGCTAGCAACCACATCTGAGAAGAATACCGTTTGGCGACTCATGTTCGGCAGCTCTAAGCCAACATAAGGTTTACCCGGAATCACTTCTACGACACGTACTGCCAATGCAGAGAGTGAACGCGCTAAGTCCATAGAAAGGCCAGAAATACGGCTTACTTTCACGCCCGGAGCCAGATCGAGCTCGAATCGAGTGATTACTGGACCTGGGAAAATGTCGACAACGTCTGCTTTGATCTTGTAGTCCGCTAGCTTAGATTCAACAAGACGAGCAATTGCCTCTAGTGCGTCACGGTCAATAAAGGTTTCACGCTTTTCAGGGTGGAATAACAATTCAAGTGTTGGTAATGGCTCAGCAGGCTTCGGTAAATTAACACCTTGTTGAACCAAGAACGGATTCTGCGTCGCTGCCATATTCGCTTGTGCTTCAGAAACAATGCTTTGGAATGCAGCGACATCTTGATCTTGATGCGCAGATTCTTCTTCCGTTACTTCTTCCCAAGGAAGATCAACAGCTGGCTCTAGGCTTTGTGCTGTTGGCTGTTCCGGCTCTGAATGTTCTTCTTGATAAGAGAAAGGTTCAAACTGTTCTTCGGTTAATGCTGCGCCAGCTAATTCAGCTTCAGTCTGCTCAGACTCAAAATCTGAACCCTGTTGGTAGCTTTGCTCTTCCGTCACATCAAACGGTGAAGGTTGTGCAGAGAAATCGTCTTCCACGGTTGCTTCTGGTTCGCCCATAGGTGAAACGTATAGAGATTCAGGTTGAACATCTTCAGCACCGAATTCGCCATTTACTTGTGGTGAGCTATCTAATTCTGGTTCAGCACTTTCAAGGTCAGCATGAGCAGGGCTAACTTCTGGTTGTTCGTTCTGCATGTATTGTTGGTAAGCAACCTGAGAATCATGCGCGTCGAGCTGATCTTGTTCTGCTAGGTCATCTTCATACATGGCCGCATTTTCTAGCTGCTCTATTGTTGCATTTAGCTGCTTCGAGCGCTCAATGCCTTCTTCTAACGGCTCTTCTGGCGCTTGGTAAACAGCTGCTGCAGGGATCGGTTGCTCTGACTCAATTACCGCTTGAGGCTGAACCTGAGGTTCTTCATGAACAGGAACATCTTGCTTCGCTGTAGCTTCGACAGGCATATGAATATTGTAATGACGCTTCGGCGATGCAGCATTGTCTCGCGCATTTGTCGCCACGTCTGAAGAATCATTGGTCGCAGAAAAACTCATCGCAGGATCTAGCGGGTCATGTTCTGTTGATTCTTTGTTGCCTTCTATAGCAGGAACATCGCGGTAAGTTGGCTCTTGATGCTGCTGATGACGTTCTTCGATTAAATCGCGGTCTGCTGATTCTCTTAATTGAGGCTCAAGCAGCTCTTGGTCTTGTCCACGAGCCTTATTAACAGCAGACGTGAAAAATTTGATGGCACATTCACCCAACCATTCCACAATGCTTAGCCAAGAGATACCGGTTAATAGAGTGAAACCAGCACCCCATAAGAAAAGAAGAACCAGCGTACTACCAAGAACATTCAACGTTGGAAGTGCAAGGCTTGTTAAAACGTCACCTACCACGCCACCGGATGAAAAGTACCAGATGTCGTCAAAGTTGATATCCGCGAGACCACAGCTCGTAAGAATTAGGATAGTCAGGCCAAGCAAGCGAGTGCCCCACAGCATGAAGTCGATCTGCTCGTCTTCATTACGTTTGCGGAACAAAACCCACGCAGCAACCGTCACTAAGATAGGCAGAGGGTAAGCCAAAGAGCCAAATACGAAGAAAAGCGTATCCGCCAACCAAGCACCTAGGTAGCCACCCGCATTTTGAATGTCACCACCCCACGCCGTTTGCGACCATGATGGGTCTGCAGGACTAAAAGTTAATAACGCAACGGCAAGTAGAATAGAGAAGAGAACACCGAGAATCAGACTGCACTCTTTGAGACGTTGAGAACCACTCAAACGAGGAGACTGAGGCTCTTCGCTCGTTTTAATGATTGTTTCTACTTTATTACTGCTCTGCTTGAACATAAACCAACTTAATAATTAAACGGAATAAAAACATCTCGAGCGGCCAAAGCCGCTCGTTTCAATGAAACTACTGTTGATTTAACCATATCAAACAGAAAAACCCAATTCCAGAAAGCAAGAAAGCGGAACAAATGTCCGCTTTCTTTCATTTCACCAATTGTGACTAACGAGTTTTAATCACAAGTTGATTGGTTTGTTTCACTTCTTCCATTACTACGTAAGTTCGAGTGTCGTTTACGCCCGGTAGACGAAGTAACGTATCACCCAGTAGCTTACGGTAAGCACCCATATCAGATACACGTGTTTTTAGAAGATAGTCAAAATCACCCGACACTAAATGACACTCTTGGATGTCATCCAGTTTCTGCACAGCGGTGTTGAATTGTTCGAACACATCTGGCGCACCACGGTTCAACGTAATTTCAACAAACACTAAAAGTGAAGCATCAAGGTACTGTGGGTTCAGCAACGCTGTGTACCCAGTAATGTAACCTTGACGTTCTAAACGACGAACACGTTCAAGACATGGAGTTGGAGAAAGTCCTACTCGTTTTGAGAGTTCAACGTTTGAGATACGACCGTCTTTTTGCAACTCATTAAGAATGTTGCGGTCAATACGATCTAGTTCCTTGGACGGCTTCTTATAATTGTCTGCCATTTTTTATTCCACCTTATTACTTCCTTGCAAAAAAATATACTACAACTTTTTAATATTCAGTATCAAATTTTATCTGAACCTATCTATACTAGATATTAATTCGACAGAATTACCCTACACATAGATAAAACAACCAAAATAAAATGAGGAGTCAGGATGATCATTGGCGTACCTAAGGAAATCAAGAACCACGAATACCGCGTTGGTATGACCCCAGCTAGCGTGAGAGAACTAATCTCACACGGCCACCAAGTTTTTGTAGAAACCAATGCCGGTACTGGTATCGGTTTTTCAGACGATGATTACATCGCTGTAGGCGCATCCATTCTTCCTACTGCTGCTGACGTTTTCGCGAAAGCAGAGATGATTGTAAAGGTTAAAGAACCTCAAGCTGTCGAGCGAGCTATGCTTCGCGAAGGGCAAATATTATTTACCTATTTACACCTTGCACCAGATTTTCCACAAACTGAAGAGCTTATCAAGAGCAAAGCTGTCTGCGTAGCCTATGAGACTGTAACAGATAATATGGGTCGCTTGCCACTATTAGCACCAATGTCTGAAGTAGCTGGTCGTATGTCTATTCAAGCAGGTGCACAAACATTAGAGAAATCTAACGGTGGTTGTGGTCTTCTTCTTGGTGGCGTTCCTGGTGTTGAACCAGCAAAAGTTGTTGTTGTTGGTGGCGGTGTTGTAGGTGCTAACGCAGCACGTATGGCTGTAGGCCTTCGCGCTGATGTTACAATTCTTGACCGTAACGTGGATACACTGCGTCGTCTTGATGAAGAATTCCAAGGTCGCGCAAAAGTGGTTTATTCTACTGAAGACGCTATTGAGAAGCATGTTCTAGAAGCAGACCTAGTGATTGGTGCAGTACTAATCCCTGGTGCAGCAGCGCCAAAACTGGTTACAAAAGAGCACATCGCTAAGATGAAGCCAGGTTCAGCAGTTGTTGACGTTGCAATCGACCAAGGCGGTTGTTTCGAGACTTCTCACGCAACCACTCACGCAGACCCAACTTACATTGTTGATGACGTAGTTCACTACTGTGTTGCAAACATGCCTGGCGCTGTTGCTCGCACTTCAACTTACGCACTAAACAATGCAACACTTCCTTACATTGTTAAGCTAGCGAACAAAGGCTACCGCGAAGCACTTCTATCTGATGAAGGCTTCCTAGAAGGTCTAAACGTTATTCACGGTAAAGTAACTTGTAAAGAAGTTGCAGAGAGCTTTGACCTTGAATACATAGACCCAGCAGAAGCAATCGCAATGTTTAACTAATGATGTAATGATTGACTGAACGCAATAATCTTCTCGTTGAAGCGTTCAGTTAACTCATACACATTAAACAAAAAGCCAGTACGACATAATGTCGCGCTGGCTTTTTTGCATTACTGGATTTAGGGGGAAAAAAACACGAATAGACTGTTTACCACTAGCGCTCGATTTTAACCCCGTGAATCAATAGATTTCTTGGCGTAATACTGCGTTCGCAGAACTCTTCAATCGAAGCTTCATAACCTTGTTCTTGCAGATAGATAGCGCGATCTAAAGCTAGCCATATCTCTAAAGGTCGTCTAAAGACTTGTTGAACCAAACTCAGCTTTTCCATTTCCCAGAAAAGCACTTCGCCTTGAACAAAATAAGAGTCAAAATCAATATCTGAACCCAACGACATCTCTTTCACTTCAGATGCCCAGCGGCAGAAAGATTCAAAACCCTCAGCTAACTCTGATTTTTTGATGCTCGGTACAGGAATGTATTCGTCAATGTTAAGTTCAGCCTTAAGTAACTGGCTGAAGCCTAGACGATAGCTCATCTCTAGTTGACGATGTCTTTTTACTCTTTCACCACCAGTGACGGTTTCTTGAAGCGGAATTCTTAATTCGCTCTTACTTAACGTTAATGCAGAGCTTTTAGCGATAGAAGACATAGCTTGATACGCTTCGTCTCGAATAAGATGATAACAACAAGGGGAAATAGTGACCGCGGGTAGTCCATGTGATACTGACTTTTTAACTAGCTCAACATGAAGATCGCCGCAAGCATGGAGGGCTACGGCATGTTGGTTTGAGTTAAACACGTCATCAGCACTTTCAGAAAACGCATCACCTTGAACAAAGTGCATCTCTAACTTCTGGTCATCCGCAATCTTTTGTCCGCTTTCGCATAACGATTGCTGCCATTCAAAGCTAGTGACTTTTTGATCCGATTGCTGAGATAGGATTCGACCAAGAAAGCCTTTACCCGAACACCACTCGAGCCACTCTTTTCCATGGTGATGCTCTAATACAGCCTCACCCATCGCGACAATTTGATGTAGCTTTCGGCCAGGAATACCATCAGCAGTACCACGTGGGAGGTCTAAACCAACCAAAGCTGTGTTATCGAACTGGATGTTTTGGGTAGCAGTATCTAATTCAGGTAGGAAACGAGTCAGTTCCTCAACCAAAAGCTGAGGCTGCTCTTTTAAGGTTTGAATGCTTTCATTATCTAAGCTTTCTAACCAATCAACGAGTGGACGATTGACCTCTTTCCACGGCTGCTGTTGAGTTTGGCATAGGTGAAAAGGCTCTGAACGCCAGTAAATCTGGTGCTCTAGCAAAAATGAATCGAGTATTTTAAATCGTGAATGCATGCTTCCCCCTATGATGCGTGGATTGTAGGGGTAAGAGGTCGAAATGGAAAGGCTCGATAAAGAAAACGAAAGCTAAAAACCCAAAAGAAAAACGGCCTGCAAATACAGGCCGAATAAGAATCTAGATTTACACGATGAGATTAACGAACTGGCAGCTCGATATCTTTAAACATCTCTTCGATCTCTTCATTCGATTTCAAAGAAATAGCTTGCTCAACCACAGGGCGAGTCAGATGCGGTGCAAAACGCTCCATAAAGTCAAACATGTAAGAGCGCAGGAAGGTGCCTTT
Source organism: Vibrio sp. 10N.247.311.51 (assembly GCF_041467855.1). NCBI lineage: Bacteria > Pseudomonadati > Pseudomonadota > Gammaproteobacteria > Vibrionales > Vibrionaceae > Vibrio > Vibrio sp. 10N.247.311.51. The sequence goes on from NZ_JBFSVK010000002.1 coordinate 50,760, forward strand.
TCTAAAGCCAATGCTGGTTGTGCTCGCACCAAATAGATGGCTCGCATCAATCGCAACCAAATCAGTATCTTGCTCGTGGTCAATCGCCATGCTTGCGATAACACCAACACCAATGCCCATACGAACATAGGTTTTGATTACGTCTGCATCGGTCGCGGTAAACACAACACGCGGTGTTAACCCTACTTTGTTGAACGCGGTATCAAGCTCAGAACGGCCAGTGAAACCAAATACATAAGTCACGAGAGAGTAAGCCGCAAGATCTTCGATCGTGATATTACGCTTCTGTGCCAGAGGGTGATCTTTGGTCACGACGATCGAACGGTTCCAGTGGTAGCAAGGCAGCATGATCGCATCTTGATAAAGGTGTAGCGCTTCCGTTGCAATCGCAAAATTCGCTGTACCCTTAGCGACGGCTTCTGACATTTGGCTTGGCGTGCCTTGGTGCATGTGAAGCGATACTTTTGGATAGCGCGCCGTGAAACCTTTAATCACATCAGGCAGTGCATAACGAGCTTGAGTATGAGTCGTTGAAATATTCAATGTACCCATCTCTGGATGAGTGTGCTCACCCGCTACCGCTTTAATACTTTCAACGCGCGCCAAAATCTCTTGAGAGATACGAATGATATCCTCACCCGCTTGGGTAACCTGCGTTAAATGCTTGCCGCTACGCTCAAAAATCTGAATGCCTAGTTCGTCTTCAAGTAATCTAACTTGCTTACTAATGCCAGGCTGAGATGTGTACAAACTCTCTGCTGTAGCTGAAACATTTAGGTTATGGTTTACAACCTCAACAATGTACTTCAGTTGCTGTAACTTCATATCTAACCTCGTAATCCTTTACTCATTTCTGTGCTAACTTATTTGCAAAGAGAGCGTTCTAGTCGCGTGTAATATAATTAATAGTTATAACGCTTCGAACACAAAAATGACAGGAAAATTGAGTTTTTCTAGCTTAACAAACAAAAACATCACTAACGCTTTGCAACCCAACCCTCATTCTCATACATTAGTTGGTAAGTTTTGATTGCCGATTTCGCTCAACAAGAGATAATCAGAAATTGCAATTTACGAGTGCCGATACACAATGGAATCGTGTATCCTCTCCAGTTAGCTATAGAAAATAATAAGCAGACTCAAACATATGAATATTGGTTTAATAATCGCCTTAGTAGCCGTTCTTTTGGTGTTAGTTTTAGGCTACAACATCATGCTTCAATATAAAGTTAAGGTAGAAACAGCGAAGAAACAGGAAGCTTCTCGTTATCTAACCATTATTGACGGTACAGAAGAACTGATTGGCAACGCTCATCACATGCCGTTTAGCCAAGATCTTCTTGTATGCTTAAACAATCGAATTCTTGATGCATTAGAAAACATGTATCAACTCGATCCAAAAAATAAGCAGCTTGCCCAACGCATTGAAAGTGTAAAACAACAAATCACTCAGTTAAAAGAGAACTACAAAGGTGGCGAAAGCACCGCTTTCCGCGTACCAAGTAGTGACAAGCAAGCGATCATGATGCTTAAGTTAGTTAAGCGCCTGCGTGATACAGTACGTAACGAGCACAATAAAGGCCGTTTCGAGACTCAAGCTTATGTGGTTGAAAATGCTCGCCTAGAAACGATTCAAATCCGTATTAACATTGAGAATGTTATTAAACGTGCAAACGATTCGATTTCTCGCGGACAACCGGGAACAGCGATTCAGCTATTACGCAAAGGTATTGATGCTTTAGCGACTAAGAACGACTCGTACTCTAATCAAGCCAAAGAAAAGCTTCAACAGATGCTCGACGAGCTTGACCAGAAACGCCAAGACAAAAACGCTCAAGATTTACAGCAGATGGAATCTAAAGAGCGAGAAGACGATATGGATGCCCTCTTCGGTCAGAAGAAGAAATGGTAACAGTCTAACTCAACACTTAAAGGCCGCCTTATTTACATTAAATAGGCGGCCTTTTTTGTAGCTGTTGAATTTCCTTTCTCTGTATAGGGAGATCTCTTGAGCTGTGATAAAATCACCGTATTATCAACAAACTTTCCCTGACCATGTATCAAGAATTACTCGCTCCAATCCACTCTTTTCTTAAAGCCGAAACGCCAGATTCATGGATAGATGAAGCCAAAAAGCCTGAAAACCTTCACATCATTCTACGCGATCACATGCTGTGTGAACTTAAGGCGGCACAAAGTGCTTTGTTCCTTATTCGCAAGTACGCTGTCGATAAAGAAAGCGCGAAGCAACTGAATGAGTGGATTTTGCCATACGAACAATTTGCCTACCGTCGTATCGGAGACTTAGAGTCTCTGCGTGGTAAAAGCAACGTATCTAAGCAAATCACCGCAAAAGAAGGCTGTAATTACGGTGCTGACCTGATCGATAAGATGGTATTACTGATCAAAGAAGAGCTGCATCACTTCTACCAAGTCATGGAGTTGATGGAGAAGAAAGGCGTGACTTACCAGCCAATCGAGGCGGGTCGTTACGCTAAAGGCTTGATCAAACAAGTTAAGACTTACGAGCCTGATGCTCTGGTTGATAAGCTTATCATCGGTGCGTTTATTGAAGCTCGCTCTTGTGAACGCTTCGCTAAATTGGCTCCTTTCTTGGAAGAAGACATGGAGAAGTTTTACGTGTCTCTACTTCGCTCGGAAGCTCGCCACTACCAAGACTATCTTGAGCTAGCAGAGCAGATCGCAGGGAAAGATATTTCAGAGCGTATTGCGCATTTTGCTCAAGTAGAAGCTGATCTTATCACTTCAGATGACAGCGACTTCAAATTCCATAGTGGTGCTCCAGTTTAGGCTCCACACTGAGCACTCAGTCCAGTTTAGACTAATCCAGACAAAAAAATTAAGGCCAGCAATTTGCTGGCCTTCTTTATTTATATCTCAATCTAAATATAGACTTAAGCTAACGTACCGTTGATCTCTGCAAGCACAGCAGCAGGGTCTATCGCTTGCGTAATCGGACGGCCAATAACAAGGTAGTCTGAACCGGATTCAATCGCTTTAGAAGGCGTCATGATACGCTTCTGGTCACCAACATCAGCGCCGACAGGACGAATACCTGGAGTAACTAGCTTGAACTCCTGACCAAGTGCACCTTTAAGCAAAGAAGCCTCTTGCGCAGAACATACAACACCGTCTAAGCCAGAGTTTTTCGTTAGAGAAGCCAAGCGCATCACTTGTTGTTGTGGTTCAAGATCCAGACCGATACCCGCTAAATCAGATTGCTCCATACTGGTGAGTACCGTTACACCGATTAACAGTGGACGGTCTTTGCCGTAAGGTTCTAAGATTTCGCGAGAAGCCGTCATCATACGCTCACCGCCACTTGCGTGTACGTTCACCATCCAAACACCCAGTTCTGCGGCAGCACGAACTGCTTTTGAACATGTGTTCGGGATGTCGTGGAATTTAAGGTCTAAAAATACTGAGAAACCACGCTTATGTAATTCACGAACAAATTCAGGGCCAAACAGGGTAAACATCTCTTTGCCCACTTTTAGACGGCAAGATGCTGGGTCAATACGATCGACAAAGGCTAACGCATCCGCTTGATTATCATAATCCAAGGCTACAATGATTTTTTGGTCGTTCATTTCATCTCCTAACGCAGTTAACTTTCTAAAAACTTCTAATCACCTAAGCAGGTGATAAATAACAGTCATAAAAATGCAGCCCGAAAGCTGCAATTAATAATTTGGTCTTAAAGTGACCACAAATCTATTCACCATCAAGCCCACGAATAGGCTTGATCGTCCCCCACCCTTTACATGAAGGGCAGTGCCAATACATTGAGTGTGTTGAGAAACCACACTGACGACAACGGTAATGAGGCTTAACCTTAAGCTGTTCACCAACCATAGATTGAAGTGTGGTTAAGCTGTCTTTTGCTCGGCCTTCTTCTGCTTCCGCTAGGTGGTAATCGATTAATCGATAAAAACCTTTCATGGTTGGATTTTTAACAAGCTGCTTTGTCAGTAGCTCTTGAGCAGAGCCTACATCTTCATGGTGAGCAACCAATTGCGCCAGCATCAGTTCGGCAGATACACCGGCTTTCTTCTGAATACACACTTTGAGGAACTCAACCAATTGAGCTTCTTGTCCAAGCTTGTGGTAACACTCAGCAAGGGTTGGCAACACCTCACTGATAAAATCGATATCTTGTTCAAGTACCGATTCAAGACAATCAATTGTCTTTTGGTAATCTTCGTTCGCTAAGTGGAACTTTCCTAGCGCGATACTAGCGCGAACACATTTAGGATCTTCAGAAAGCGCCTTCTTAAAATGCTGAAGCGCTTTAGAACGATTACCATCGGCTTGTTCTTGCATCGCAAGCTCACACCAGAAATGCGCAACGGTCGCACGCATCTTCATTTTTTTCTTGCCGAGCTTAACTAAAATATTTCCGTAATGGATAGCCTTGTTCCACTCGCGGGTCTGCTGGTAAATAGCCACCAACTGCTGTAAGGCGCCCTCTTTATGGTCAGGTTCTTCTACAAGTTGTTCAAAGATTTTTTCGGCACGATCAAGGAAGCCAGAGACCATGTAGTCTTTAGCTAATTGTTGCAGTGCGAGATTTTTCTGATCGAGGGTAAGCCCCGAACGAGAGATGAGATTTTGGTGAATACGAATAGCGCGGTCGACTTCGCCTCTTGAGCGGAACAAGTTGCCCAAAGCCAAGTGAGTATCGATGGTTTCATTGTCTACTTGAAGCAGCTCAATGAAGTGATCAACCGCTTTGTCAGATTGATCTGACAGTAATAGGTTCAAACCCGTCACGTATTGACGGGAGATCTGGTGTGATTGCTTTTGTTTTTCTTGCTGAGCATTACGATTACCCATATACCAGCCATAAGCGGCTGCGATGGGCAAAAGTAAGAACAGTAACTCTAACATCAAATATAGCCTTTAAGCTTTAGTATCAGCAGCGACCTGCTTTGATTGCTTATTGAGTTGCTTCTTCAAGCGATGAATTTTTAGCTGAGACCGCATGTGCATATTACCAAAGACTAACCAAGCAAGGGCGAAGCCTGAAACGAATACAACACCTAATAAACTTGAGAGGTGGAAGTCACCTTGCGCTAGCAGATAGTTGAAATTCACAGTTGTTTGGTTTTGAGAGCCTAAAGCCAGTGCAATTAGGAAAAGTGCGATAACGGCGACTATTTTTATAATTTTCATAGTTCATCACTCATTGGTTGGTTAGCTGTACGATTATGCAGGAAAATTACTAATCAGACCACCATATTATGGTCATAAAAAAGCGGCATACATTATAGTATGCCGCTTTTCTTAATTCCGATAAGTAGGCTACATTCCTGAGTTTACTCGTTCACGCAGCTCTTTACCTGGTTTGAAGTGAGGAACGTATTTACCTTCTAACTCTACCTTGTCACCAGTCTTTGGGTTACGTCCAACACGAGGCTCACGATAATGCAGAGAAAAGCTGCCAAAACCGCGAATTTCGATTCGATCACCACTTTCTAGTGTTGAAGCCATATGCTCTAAAATGTCTTTTACAGCGTCTTCAATTTCTTTTGCAGAAAGATGCGTTTGCTCAGCGCACAGTCTTTCAATCAATTCAGACTTAGTCATAGTTACCCTCGTTGGTTTTCTTTTTAGAAATTATAGACCTATCGGAAAAATAAGCAAAAAAAAAGGAGCCTTACGGCTCCTTTCTTGGCTAGATAGCTATAATTCTCTTAATGAGAAGCTATTATTCGCCTTTAGCAGCTTTGAATGCGTCTGCCATTGCGTTACCGAACGCGCCTTCTTCAGACTTGTTCAGTGAAGCCATTGCTTCTTGCTCATCAGCTTCATCTTTAGCTTTGATAGATAGGTTGATTACGCGGTTCTTACGGTCTACACCAGTGAACTTCGCTTCAACGCTGTCGCCAACGCTTAGGATTAGAGATGCATCTTCGATACGGTCGCGAGAAACTTCAGAAGCGCGGATGTAACCTTCAACGCCTTCGATTAGCTCGATAGTAGCGCCTTTCGCGTCAACTGCAGTAACAGTACCGTTTACAAGAACACCTTTCTTGTTGTCAGCAACGTATGCGTTGAACGGGTCGTTTTCCATTTGCTTAACGCCAAGAGAAATACGCTCACGCTCTGCATCTACTGCTAGAACAACAGCAGAGATTTCGTCGCCTTTCTTGTATTCACGTACAGCTTCTTCGCCGGCAGCGTTCCAAGAAATGTCAGATAGGTGTACAAGACCGTCGATACCGCCTTCTAGACCGATGAAGATACCAAAGTCAGTGATAGACTTGATCTTACCAGTAACTTTGTCGCCCTTAGCTTGCATTTCTGCAAATGACTGCCATGGGTTAGCTTTACACTGTTTCAGACCTAGAGAGATACGACGACGTTCTTCGTCGATATCAAGAACCATAACCTCAACTTCGTCGCCAACATTAACAACTTTAGAAGGGTGGATGTTCTTGTTAGTCCAATCCATTTCAGAAACGTGTACTAGACCTTCAACGCCTTCTTCGATTTCAACGAAGCAGCCGTAGTCAGTTAGGTTTGTAACACGACCAGAAAGCTTGTGACCTTCTGGGTAACGCTTAGCGATTGCTACCCATGGATCTTCGCCTAGTTGCTTAAGACCTAGTGAAACACGAGTGCGCTCACGATCGAACTTAAGAACTTTAACTAGGATTTCGTCACCAACGTTAACGATCTCTGATGGGTGCTTAACGCGCTTCCAAGCCATATCTGTGATATGTAGAAGACCGTCAACACCGCCAAGGTCAACGAATGCACCGTAGTCAGTAAGGTTCTTAACGATACCTTTAACTTCAGTACCTTCTTGTAGAGTTTCAAGAAGTTCGTCACGCTCAACACTGTTTTCAGATTCGATAACAGCACGACGAGAAACAACAACGTTGTTACGCTTCTGGTCTAGCTTGATTACTTTGAACTCTAGCTCTTTGTTTTCTAGGTGAGCAGTGTCACGGATAGGACGTACGTCTACTAGAGAACCTGGAAGGAAAGCACGGATACCGTTAAGTTCAACAGTGAAACCACCTTTAACTTTACCGTTGATGATACCAACAACAGTTTCAGCTTCTTCGCAAGCTTTCTCAAGTACGATCCAAGCTTCGTGACGCTTAGCTTTCTCACGAGAAAGTTGAGTTTCACCGAAACCATCTTCAACAGCGTCTAGAGCTACGTCTACTTCAGCACCAACTTCAACTTCAAGTTCGCCAGCAGCGTTCTTGAATTGTTCAGCAGGGATAGCAGATTCAGACTTAAGACCAGCGTCTACAAGAACGAAACCGTTCTCGATAGCTACTACAGTACCTTTAACGATGCTGCCTTGTTGGAATTCAGTTTCAGATAGAAACTCTTCAAAGAGTTGAGCAAAAGATTCAGTCATTATTTAATCTTCAATAATTAAACGTCCATGGGTATCCTACCGCATGGGGTTGATAAATTCGCCAGTCATCATCCTTGCGACCAACGTTCGTACTAGCTCGGCGAAATTACCCAGCCAGTTTCGATTCAATATAGTGTAGTGCTTTTTCTACTACCTGCTCAATATTCATTGAGGTGGAATCAAGCACTAGAGCATCCTCTGCAGGGCGAAGTGGCGCCACTGGGCGATTACGATCTCGGTCGTCTCGCTCTTGGATCTCGCTCAAAAGGTCGTCAAATTTAACATCTAACCCCTTCTGTTGCAACTGTTTAAGGCGGCGACTCGCACGCTCTTCAGCACTTGCATCTAAAAATATTTTCGCTTCAGCTTCAGGAAACACAACCGTTCCCATGTCACGACCATCTGCAACCAAACCAGGCGCAGCGCTGAATGCACGTTGACGACGAAGCAGTGCTTCGCGAACGCGAGGTAAAGCAGCAACTTTTGAAGCCGCCATGCCTGTCTCTTCTTTACGAAGTTCACCAGACACATCTTCACCTTCTAGGATAACCTTAACTAAGTCGCCTTCAGCAATAAACTGCACGTCTAAGTGTGTAGCAAGCGGTACTAAAGCATCCTCTGATTCAGTATCCACACCATGGTGAATTGCCGCTAAAGCCAATACGCGATAGATCGCGCCTGAGTCTAGAAGATGAAAGCCTAGCTTATCAGCTAGCAACATACACAGGGTACCTTTACCTGCACCACTTGGTCCATCAACCGTAATCACTGGGCTTTGAGAAGGCATCTTTTACTCCACGTTTTGTCGTAAGTTTTATTCTGTACTAGCGATTCGCCACTACTTTATAGGCGGCATATTATAGAGAAAAATTGGTACTCGAGCGAGGTAAATCTCAGATAATTCCGTGTTGATGATGCATAAACCAATGCAACTATCTCAATATCCGTTTGCTTAGGTCAATAAGACACACACGCGCTTTTCGATAGCGCATTTTTCGGTAGATAGAAAAAAGCCTCGCAATAGGCAAGGCTCATCATTTTTCATTTTGTAGAGCAAACAAGAACTCGCTCAAAGAAGCTTAGCCAATAATAGCTCGAACCGCTTCTAGGTCTTCAGGCGTATCAACACCAGCAGCCGGCGCTTCCGCTGCAACGTCTACGTGGATTTTTTCACCGTACCAAAGTACTCGTAATTGCTCTAGGCACTCAATACGTTCAAGAGTGCTTGGTTCCCAATTGATGTAGGTATTGATAAAACCCGCTCGGTAAGCATAAATACCAATATGACGAAGCAAAGGAGATTCCGCTGCAGTACCGTTGTTCGCGTAAGCATCGCGATCCCAAGGGATGGTTGCTCGGCTAAAATACAAGGCGTAACCGTCTTTATCGGTTACAACTTTAACGGCATTAGGGTTAAACACTTCATCAGCATGAGTGATTTCCACACCTAACGTTGCCATCGGAGCTGTACTGTTAGCAAGATTGTTGGCAACCTGATTAATGATCGAAGGTGGGATAAGTGGCTCATCACCTTGAACATTCACGATAATATGATCATCAGGAATCTTCATAACTTCAATCACTTCAGCTAGGCGTTCAGTGCCTGACTCATGATTCGGTGATGTCATACAAACGGTCGCGCCAAATGCTTTAGCCGCTTTTTCAACTCGAGCGTCGTCGGTAGCGATAATAACTTTATCGGCACCCGCTTTCATTGACTGTTCGTATACCCATTGAATCATCGGCTTTCCACCAATGTCAGCAAGTGGCTTCCCTGGTAAACGGCTCGATTGGTATCTTGCAGGTATAACAACCGTATAAGACATTACTTACCCTCATCCATAGAAACGGTGCGAGCTTCAGGTTCTAAAAGAACAGGAATACCCTCTTTAATTGGGTAAGCAAGGCGATCAATTTTACAAACAAGCTCTTGCTTATCCTTGTCAAAAGTTAGTTTACCTTTACATACAGGGCAAGCAACGATCTCAAGTAGACGGTGATCCATAGTATTCCATAACCTCTTTTATTCTTTTTAAAATTTGCTGTTGCGAATCTTCATCAAACTGCGCAGAAACTGGAAGATACCACCAGTTATCTTGAGCATATTCTTCGCATTTTACAGCGTCTTTTTCTGTCATAATCAGATTCATACCTTTATTAGCTAAGGCATGAAGTTCATCTTTATTAAAATCTTGATGGTCGGCGAAGCCCTGTGTGAAGACCACATCACCATCAAGATCTTCCAATGTTTTAAAAAAGCGCGGTGGGTGGCCAATACCGGCAAAAGCCACCAGCTTCTGTAATTCTGCCACAGACCTTTTCTGACCAGTCTTTAGGTTAACCGCTTGGCTTGGAAGCAAAGACATCGAGAACTCTCTCCCGTGCGCTTTACCTCCATTGTTCACCAAAAAGTCGACTTCATCTAAACGAGATAAAGGCTCTCGTAATGGACCTAAAGGAATCAAGCTCTCGCTACCAAAGCGTCTTGCGCCGTCGATAACTGCAAATTCAATATCGCGTTCAAGCGCGTAATGCTGAAGGCCATCGTCAGTGATGATCACATCAACGCCTTTGTTCAGCAATGCTTTCACCGCGTTAGCGCGCACAGGGTCGACTGCAACTGGCGCACCAGTTCGCTTCCGAATCAAGCGAGGTTCATCACCCGAATGCTCTGCTGGCGTATTTTCATCCAACACCAACGGATAGCTTGGTGCTTTTGCACCGTAGCCACGAGATACGACTCCGGGTTTAAAGCGGTGAGCCTGAAGCATCTCAACTAACCAAATCACAACCGGTGTTTTACCATTTCCACCAGCAGTAATATTGCCCACAACAATAACAGGTAAAGGCGGGCGGTAGGTCTCTTTCTTCCCCGATAGATAAGCGTCACGACGCTGACTACTGATCATTTTGAACAGCAGACTCAGTGGCCACAATAGCGGCCAGAGAAGATATTTCAACGGGTGATTGTTAAACCAAATCTTTTCGATCACAACAAGACCTAATCTTATCCGCTGAACTGAATTCGGTGTAATTGTGCATAGGCACCATCATGTGCGATTAGCTCAGCATGTGCGCCCCTTTCTACAATATGACCATCATCAACCACTAGAATTTCATCAGCTTGCTCGATGGTAGAGAGTCGGTGTGCGATAACTAATACTGTTTTGTCTTTCTGCAGTTCTTCTAGTGCAGATTGAATCGCTCTCTCTGACTCGGTATCCAGTGCAGACGTTGCCTCATCAAGAATCAAAACTGGTGCATCTCTCAATAGCGCTCGTGCAATAGCAATACGCTGTCTTTGACCACCTGATAGATTGCCACCATTCTCGCCAACAACCGTATCAATACCGTTTTCCATGTTTTCGATAAATTCACTCGCATGGGCAAGTTTAGCTGCATGTTCAATCTGCTCTCGGGAATATTCATCGTGTGCGGCGTAAGCAATGTTGTTGGCGACCGTATCATTAAATAGGTGCACATTTTGAGATACCAGAGCAAAATGCTCCCGCAGGTTTCTCAATTCGTAATCACGAATGTCGTGGCCATCAAGCTCAATTGAACCTGAGTCTACATCATAAAAACGAGTAAATAGGTTGGCAATGGTACTCTTGCCCGAGCCAGAACGCCCAACAAGCGCAACCGTTTTACCTTTCGGTATATTGAAGCTGACCTTATCAAGTGCTGGTTTCTCTGCTCCTTCATAAGTAAACGTGACATCTTTTACTGCAACTTCACCCGTTACAGATTCAGGCTTCAACGTCCCTTTGTTTTGCTCAGTATCTAGATCCATCAAACCAAATAGAGTTGTACTCGCCGCCATACCGCGTTGGAACTGAGACGTTACACTAGTTAGTGCTTTTAATGGGCGCATTAAGCCGAACATCGCAGAGAAAATAACAGTAAATGTGCCGGGGGTTAACTCAGCTCGAATAGAGTCAAAGCTAGCTAAGATCAACACAGTCACAACGGCAACAGACGCAATCATCTGAATTATTGGGTTAGCGGCTGCTTGTGCTGTTACTAACTTCATACTCTGTTGGCGCATTTGGTTACTAACTTGATCAAAACGTTGCTTCTCTATGTCTTGACCACCATAAGTTAGAACTACTTTATGTCCTTTCAACATTTGCTCTGCAGACGACGCCACATGGCCCATACTGGTCTGCATATTTTTAGAGATCTTTCTGAATCGCTTAGAAACTATGGTAATAGCCCAAGCGACAACGGGTGCGACAGCAAATAGAACTAAAGACAACTGCCAGCTATTCCAGAACATCAGCGTCAACAAGCCAATAATACTTGCACCTTCACGGACAATACTGACTAACGCCTTACTGGTTGCTGCAGACACTTGCTCTGAATCGTAAGTAATTCGAGATAGCAATGCGCCTGTCTGTTCTTTATCGAAGAAAGAAACAGGCATGTGCATGAAATGGCTGAAAATTTTACGACGAATTTCCATCACCACATTGCCAGAGACCCAGCTCAAACAATAGGTTGAAACAAAGCCACTGACACCACGAATAAACATCATGGCAAAGATAATAATAGGAAGCGTGCGTAAAAAGTCAGATTCAGCATTACCAAAGCCTTCATCAAGTAACGGCTTTAGTAAGGAAATCATATAGGTATCAGAAACGGCATTTATAATAAGCGCAATTACCGCAACACCTAGGCCGGCCTTATATAGTCGAATATAAGTCCAAAGTCTTTTAAATGTGACCCAGGTAGTTTCATCTGTTTGTGTTGACATAGAATCGCTTAATTTTCTCACAATAATCTATCTATTCTACTCCCTTACGGAGCATCTGCCTATACCACTGCCCGCCTTGTTGTTCTCTAATCGCATGATATTGCCAACCTTCTTTGCTAAGAGTGATGGTTATTTGTCCGCTTTCTCCAGTATCAAGCCAAGTACTCCCCGCTTCCTGATAGCGTTCAATAACAGACTCACTCGGCATTCCCCACTGATTGCCTTTAGCAAGAGAAGCTATCGCTAGCTGTGGAGACACAGCCTCAATAAACGACTTAATCGATGACGAATCACTACCATGATGAGGAACCAACATGACATCACTCCTTAGCTGTTCTCCTTCACGAGCAAGTAACCACTCACTTACCAGTTCAATATCACCAGTGAGCAACATTGAGAAATCAACACTATGATCTGAGATCCTGACCACACACGAATGTGGGTTATACGCCCTCTTTACTTGCTTAGGCGGCCACAACACCTCAAAAACAACATCTTGCCAGTTCCAAACCTCTCCAATAGTGCATGTTTGAATACTAGACGAGGCTTGAGTGATAGATTGGCGTTCTTGAATAATGTTCTGACTGGTTCTTATCCACTTTGGCATATAGTTCTCAAGTAACGCCGGATAACCACCAGCATGGTCAGAATCGAAATGACTCACAATCACGCCTTCTAATTCATAAATCCCCCGCTGATTCAAAGTAGGAATCAACAAAGACTCAACAACCGAGCCTCCTGGCCACGCATTGCCAAGATCATAAACAACAATCTGATTGTTCTTTTCCAAGACCAAAGACAACCCATGCCCAACATCCAAGATATCAATAGTTAGTTTGTCTTGCTGGGGTTTGCTGAATTCCCACCACAGCACAAACACTGCAGTTACTAATATCGATAATGTTCGCTTGAAATACCGACTGACAAAGCTCAAAAACAAGATAAGGAATACTGATAATGCAATCGTCTGATTATCGACTTGGATCCAAAATCGCTCAGAGAAAGGAAGACTAAATACGAGAGGATCAAGCGACAAGTCGACCAACTTCCACAGCTGGCTAACCACGCCATTGTCTAGCGCCGTTATACCAACCACGCCAGACACTGACTCCGATATTAAGCTTAGAAACATTGCCAGAAACAACAGCGGGATCGTCACCATCGATACCCAAGGCAAAAGGAACAAGTTGTAGAAAACAGAGACTAAACTGACTCCTTTGAAAAACAGCATCGAGAAAGGCGCGATCAGGAATGTCAGCATCAGTTGAATCTTAATAAGTTGGAGTACGCGGTCGATAAATGTAGAAGCTGAGCGCTGAATACTCAACGCGATATAGAGAACAGCGCCCAATGCACCAAAGGACAACCAAAAGCTGCTCGACAAGGCTGAAAACGGCCAAATCAGCAGAACCACGCATAGACTTAAAGCAACATACCGGAGCAAACTAATATTTTGCCCACGCCACAAGAAATAACTGGCGATGACGCACATCACTAAAGCTCTCAAGGTTGGCAGCGTGAACCCAGCAAACCAACTATAGAAATACGCCAAGCCGAGCCCGAATATTGTAGGTAACCAAAGAAATGAAGGGGAAAGTAGCCTGAATATCTTGCCAATCTGATAACCAATACCAAAGGCAATCCCAATATGCAGCCCCGAGATAGCCATCAAGTGAATCAAGCCACTGCTTTTAAGCATACCCCACCGCTGAGGGGGAATAAGGTCGCGATATCCAAAACTCAAAGCGATAATGAGGTCTTGATTTGCCAGCAGACTTAACCTTTCAAGGCTGGTTTCAAACCACCGGGAGCGTAAGTTAGTGCTAGAGTGAATTCGGTATTTGGTTTCTGCTCTGTAAGTTGCATTGGCAACCACGCCAGCACTAAACAAGTACTTTTCGAGGTCAAAGCCGGCTTCATTGAGTTTGCCCCATACCGGCTTTATTGAGGCCGATAAATAGACATCATCTCCAAGCGTTAACTTAAAAGGAGTAAACAAACGCAATTTTATCAATTGGGGAAAGATTAATTTTTCGCCGCCAATTGATCTGGCTACTATTACGCTTTCAAAACCATGGCTATTTTCACTAAAAAGGCTAACAACCGACGCATTTATGGTAGTATTCTGCCCTGATTGGAATAAGCGACTCGTTTGTATTTCAATCGCATTCCCTAGGCAGATAACTAGTATCAATGCTGTTACTGGACCTCTTGCACTCCGGAAAACGCTATACTTTGTTGATGCTAGCACTAACAACAGCATCAATGGTGCCCAAACCCAATGTGGCATCACAGGCCAGTAGCTGGCAGACACAACTGTCGCAGCAAATGAAATCAAGAACCAAGTGTTAAACAAGAGAGTAGCTTCCTCCTATGCCAAGAAAGTTTATCAAACGATTTATGCCTGACCATGATCTAATCAAGCGTCAGAAAGCATTGAAAGTTTTTGGCAATGTTTTGTACAACCCCAACTTATGGTGCCTTAATCGTCGCTCTGCGGCTGGCGCGTTTGCTGTTGGGTTATTCATGGCGTTTGTCCCTCTACCAAGTCAAATGATTATGTCTGCAGGCCTTGCTGTCGCATGTGGCGTTAACCTGCCTTTAGCTGTCGCACTTGTTTGGATCAGTAACCCGGTTACCATGCCTGTTCTCTTCTACTTTGCTTATAAAGTCGGGGCGTTTGTTATGCATGTGCCACCTCAAGCCTTCCATTTCGAATTGTCTTGGGACTTCATCTTGGCGCAAATGAGCACTATAGGGCCTCCGTTCTTATTGGGTTGTCTGATTTGTGGTGTGGTTTCAGCAATGATTGGCTACTTTGGTATTCGCGGTTTATGGCGTTACTCAGTAGTAAGAAGTTGGAAGAAGCGACAAGCAAGGCACTAAACGCCATTTCTTGTTATTCAATCTAACCTTGTCTGCGGCGCACTTAAAACGCACACAAGTTAAAATCGGATGAACCACTTACCTCTGCAAGATTGGTATGTAACGAAAGTCGTAAAGAACACGAATTGAATTCAATAAAAAAGGATCCCACTGGGATCCTTTTTTGTATCGACTGAAAAACTGACGGCTTGTTATTTAGGCGAATGCTATTTAGAACTCAGCACAGAGGCTGGGTTTAACTTCGCTGCTCGTGATGCTGGATACCATGTCGCCAGTAAACTCAGCACAATCGCAGTGCCGGAAACCACAACAACATCCGTCATATCAAGTTGTGATGGCAAGAAGTCGACAAAATAGATATCACCGGACAAGAACTGATGATCGACCAGCTTTTCAAGCCCTTTGATAAGTGTCGTGAGATTAAGCGCCACCAACACACCTATCGCACTCCCGACTAAACTGCCTAACACGCCTGAAAATACGCCCTGCCAAACAAAGATGCGCTTCACAAGACCATCTGATGCACCCATAGTTCTTAAAATCGCGATCTCTGATGCTCTGTCTTTGACTGCCATCATTAGCGTCGAGACAATATTGAAACAAGCCACACCAATAACCAGTACCATCACCAGATACATGATGGTACGAACGAGTTGGATATCTCGATACAAGAAACCAAACTTCTGCTGCCAGCTACGCAGATACACATACACATCAAGTTGATTGCCCACTTCACGCACAATAGAGTTCGCGTTCAGTACATCGGTCACTTTTAAAGAGACCCCAGTCACCGCCTCACCTAAGTTTGCGTAGACCTGAGCATCACCAATCGGGATTAGCGCCAAGCTGTGATCTATCTGACCATTAAGCGTCAGCAAGCCGACCACTTTCACTCGAACACGCTTTGGCGCCTGAACCTTCACAGAACCGTTTACCGTTGGAATCATTAAAGTCAGATAATCACCGACTTTCGCACCCAGCACATTCGCTACACCAGAACCCAAAATGATCTGTTGTTGCCCTGCCTTAAACTCACTCCAAGCTTGCTTATCGATAAAACTCGACAGGCTTGATACCTGTTGTTCAAGCTGCGGATCAACACCGCGAACTTCAATTGCTTTGAGTTCTTTGCCCTTTTCAGCAAGTGCAGTAATTTTTACGTAAGGCGCTGCAGCAACGACTTTATCGTGCTTAACCGACTCCTCAATCACGTGCTCCCAACGAGTCACAGGTTCATTCACACCTTCAAACTCACCGTGAGGAATGACAGAAAGTACTCGTGATTGAAGCTCTCGCTCAAAGCCATTCATCGCAGATAAGCCGATAATGATCACCGCGACACCAACAGCGATACCAATCGTTGAGGACAAAGAGATGAACGACACCATCTTGTCTCGTTGTTTCGCACGGCTAAATCGGCCGCCTATCAATAGAGATAAAGAAGAAAACACTTAGCTCTCCTCTTTTTCTACGTTGACCAGTAAACCATCTTGCATGTGAAGTTGGCGATCCATCTTACCGGCAAGTTCACCATCGTGAGTCACGACCAAAAAGGCAGTATCGTATTCACGGTTCAGTTCACGCATTAAGTCGTAAATAGACAGTGCGGTGTTATGGTCTAGGTTACCGGTTGGTTCATCCGCCAACACTAACGCAGGCTTATTCACCAATGCACGAGCAATCGCCACACGTTGCCTTTCACCACCAGAAAGCTCTGAAGGTCGGTGGTCCACGCGGTGACTCAATCCAACTTTGTCCAACAGACGTTGCGCTTCTTGCTTTGCTTTAGCGGGCTTTTCGCCGCCAATCAACAGCGGCATCGCCACGTTTTCTAACGCTGAAAAGTCAGATAGAAGATGATGGAACTGATAGACAAAGCCAAGATGTTGGTTGCGAAGCTTGGCCTGCTTATTCGAGCTCAAAGATGCTAAGTCCTGACCAAGAAAACTTACGCTGCCCGCAGAAGCATCGTCTAATGCGCCTAAGATATGTAGTAAGGTACTTTTACCCGACCCAGAGGTACCGATGATTGCTACTAGCTCACCCTTTTCGATTTCAAAGCTGACTCCCTTGAGCACCTCAGTATCTAACGAGCCTTCACGGTACGTTTTACGGATATCATTACATTGAAGAAAATTACTCATAACGAAGGGCCTCAGCAGGTTTCACAGACGATGCACGATAAGAAGGGAATACAGTAGCAATCAGGCTAAGTGCAATAGCCAGAACCACAACAACAGCGATTTGAATTGGGTTAATCAGAATTGGTAGCTGGCCACCAAATGAGAATAGAGCAACGCCCATCGCCTCTAAAATAGTATTAAGGTTCATCGCTAGGGCAACGCCTAACACACCACCAGAGAGCGCACCAATCACGCCACTACTTGCGCCTTGAACCATGAAGATCCCCATGACTTGACCATCGGTCATGCCTTGGGTCTTAAGAATCGCGACTTCAGACTGCTTCTCCATCACCACCATGATAAGTGCCGAGATAATATTGAAAGCAGCAACACCGATGATAAGCCCCAGCATTAAGCCCATCATATTTTTTTCCATACGAACGGCTTGGAATAGCTCACCACGTTGGTCTCGCCAGTCGCTCCACAACCAACCTTCCGGTAATGGCTGAGTCGATAACTCTGCCACTTCAAACGGGTCTTCAAAAAACAGTCGCCAACCTGAAATGGTGTCTGATTTATAACGCATCAAACGCCCTGCATCTTGGATGTCTGTCACCATCAGTTGAGCGTCGATATCAGAACCTGTGTTGAAAATACCGGCAACGGTGAAATTTCGTTGGCTTGGAATACGACCCAATGGGGTGTATTGGCTAGCGCTGGTCACCATCAGGCGAACTTTGTCACCCATAGACACTTTCAAGTTTCTCGCCAAAGTATGACCGAGGAACAACTGATATTGACCCGCCTTAAGTGAAGACAATCTGCCCGCAATCAAGTGGTTCTGAAGAGGGTCATCTGAATTTGGTTCAATACCGATTAATAGCCCCGCAGATAACTGAGCCGGACTCTGAATCACAGCTTCACTGCGAACAATCGGTTCAACATGACCATTAAGCGAAATTTGCTCTGCAAAGTTAGGCGCTTGGGCAGAAAGAGAGGTAGTGCCACCTTGCTCATAAACCACCGCTTGAGGAAGAACACCAAGAATTCGGTCTTTTAACTGCGCTTCGAATCCATTCATTACCGATAAAACAGTAACCAAAGACAGCACACCAATGGTGATACCTGCCGTCGACATATAAGAAACAAAACGGCTAAAGCGATCACCTGAACGGCCTTTCAAATAGCGTAGGCCAACAAACAACGAAATAGGATGAAACATACTTTGAACCATCTAAAGGGGATGCGGGTTAATGTAACGGGTATTGCTGTTCCTGTGTAGGGGTTAATTGAAAATATAGAGTGAATTAACTCAATTAGTTAGGCTTGAAAAACAGAACCTTGTCAAATTGCCAAATTTCAAACAACTATTTGAGACTTTCAATTAACTGACCTTGATTACTGCGGCCACATAGCGATAATCAATAGATCACTTCAAGGAACTAACGCATGACAGAACAAGAGTTTTTCACCGTTCACCATAGCCTTACCGCTAATATTGAACCAATGGACAGCGGCTTCACTTTACCCTCTCAAATTCAATTCGAATCTGAGATCCCAGCACCATTTGTGGTGGCAAGTGAATTTAGCCAATTGGATCTGTTAGCTGACAGTGCTCGAGCTGAATTGAAAAACAGCGACTTGAAGAATGTCACCAGTTTATTGGATGCACAAAACTCAAAATTAAACCTCTTGTTGAGCTTTATGTTATCGCAGCAAGATGATGAGAAATTTCGCACTCACACCTATTCATTTGGTGCGAGTCAGTTTTCCTGCTTTTCAAAAGCAAACATCGAACCGGGTCGCTTAGTAAAAGCCAAACTTTTTCTAGAGCACCCAGCTGCAGCCATTTATTGCTACGCAGAAGTCTTTGCTAGCGATGCGAAAGACTCAGGTTTCGAAATCAAATTTAAATACGCTCATCTTCGCGATACCGACCAAGACCTGCTAATTAAAGCGGCACTTCATCAACAACAGAAACTCTTGCGTCAACGCTCTCTAGACCGAGATAACAAGTAAATTAACATGACCAAAAAATCCATATTTACACTACCTAAACTTAAAGGTGCCGGTGACAAAAAGCACATCGGTAACCTAGTCGGTTCGTCTCTCGCTCTTGCCGTTGCCAAACTCGCAGAGCAACACAACAGCCATACCGTCTTGGCTGTACCCGACCCACAAGTGGCGCTTAAGCTTCAATCTGAAATTGAACAGTTTACGGCACATGAAGTCGCATTATTCCCTGATTGGGAAACACTGCCATACGATAGTTTCTCGCCGCACCAAGAGATCATCTCAGATCGTATCGCTCGCCTTTATGCACTGCCAACACTAAAAGATGGCATCACGATCGTTCCGATCAGCACGTTATTGCAACGCCAGTCACCGCGAGACTTTTTGCTACAACACACCTTAATGGTGAAAACAGGCGATCTCTACTCTTTAGAAAAACTGCGCCTGCAGCTTGAAAAGTCTGGCTATCGTTACGTTGATCAAGTGTTTGGTCCGGGTGAATACGCTAGCCGTGGTTCTATTCTCGATCTGTTCCCAATGGGCAGTAAAGACCCGTATCGAATCGATTTTTTCGACGACGAAATCGACACTATTCGTACTTTCGATCCTGAAAACCAGCGTTCTATCGAAGACATCTCTGAGATCCGCCTGCTGCCTGCTCACGAATTCCCGACCTCGGAAACAGCGATTGAAGATTTCCGTATTCGTTGGCGCCAACAGTTTGATGCGCGCCGCGAACCAGAATCGGTTTATATGCAGGTTTCTAAGGGTACGTGGCCTGCTGGTATCGAGTACTGGCAACCGCTGTTCTTTGATCACACTGAAACCTTGTTTGATTACGTTGCCGATGAAGCGCAACTGCTGATTCTAGGTGATGTCGAGACTGCAGTAGATTCATTCCTAACGGACGTTGCTCATCGATACGAACAGCGCGGTGTTGACCCATTACGACCACTGCTCACACCTGAACAACTGTGGCTAAAGAAAGACGAACTGTTCGCACACTTCAAGCAGAAGCCACAAGTCAATCTGAGCTTAGATTCAATTGAAGAGAAAGCTGGACGTACCAACCTTCCGGTTGTGTCTCTTCCTGATCTCAGCGTTCAGCATCAGAATAAAGAGCCACTCGCAAACCTAAGAAAGTTCACTGAAGCCTTCGAAGGAAAAGTGGTCTTTTCAGTTGAGTCTGAAGGTCGCCGTGAAGCTCTGAGTGAATTACTTCGAGGCATTAAAGTTCGTCCAAGCGAAGTTGAAAACCTCGATGCGGCGATTAAAGGTAAAGATAAGTTCAGCCTGATCCTAGGGTCAGCGGAACATGGTTTTATCCACGAAGAGCAAAACATCGCCCTTATCTGTGAAAGCGACCTGTTGGGTGATCGCGTTGTTCAGCGCCGTAAGAAAGACAAGAAAAGCGTTAACAGCGATACTGTCATTCGTCACTTAGCCGAACTTAAACCGGGTCAACCTGTTGTGCACATTGACCACGGTATTGGTCGCTACATCGGCTTGCAAACACTCGAAGCCGGCGGCATGAAAACCGAATATGTAACGCTTGAGTATCAAAACGATGCCAAGCTCTACGTGCCAGTTGCTTCTTTGAACTTAATCGGGCGTTACTCGGGTGGCGCTGAAGACTCAGCACCTCTACATAAACTCGGTGGCGAAGCGTGGCAAAAAGCTCGTAAACGCGCCGCAGAGAAAGTCCGTGACGTTGCAGCAGAGCTACTTGATGTTTACGCTAAGCGTGAGCTAAAACCTGGCTACAAATTTGTACTCGACCGCGGCCAATACGCGACTTTTAAATCAGGCTTCCCGTTTGAAGAAACCGATGACCAAGCGATGGCCATCAATGCTGTTATGTCTGATATGTGTCAAGCAAAAGCCATGGACCGTTTGGTGTGTGGTGATGTTGGCTTTGGTAAAACCGAAGTCGCGATGCGTGCAGCATTCGTTTGTACCGACAACAGCAAACAAGTCGCGGTATTAGTTCCAACCACCCTACTTGCACAGCAACACTTCGAAAACTTCCGTGACCGTTTCGCTAACTTGCCGATTCGTGTTGAGGTTCTATCCCGATTCAAATCAGCTAAAGAGCAGAAGTTGATCATGCAAGATGTCGCCGACGGTAAGGTCGATATCTTGGTGGGGACTCACAAGCTACTTTCGAGTGATATTAAGTTTAAAGACCTCGGCCTGCTGGTTGTCGATGAAGAACACAGATTTGGTGTGCGTCAGAAAGAGAAAGTGAAAGCGATGCGTGCGGATGTCGACATCCTTACGCTTACCGCGACACCAATCCCGCGAACGCTGAACATGGCAATGAGTGGGATGCGTGACCTTTCGATCATCGCTACACCACCCGCACGACGCTTGGCAATTAAAACCTTCGTTCGCGAGAGTGATGATGCCATCGTCAGAGAAGCGGTACTTCGTGAAATCATGCGTGGTGGTCAGGTTTACTTCCTGCACAACCAAGTCGACACGATTGAGAAAACAGCAGAGTCACTACAGAAGTTGATTCCAGAAGCACGCGTTACTGTGGCTCATGGCCAGATGCGTGAGCGCGAACTGGAACGCATCATGAATGACTTCTACCACCAGCGCTTTAACTTGTTGGTGTGTACAACCATCATCGAAACCGGTATCGACGTACCAACGGCAAATACCATCTTGATGGACAGAGCCGATAACCTTGGTTTAGCACAGTTGCACCAATTACGTGGTCGTGTCGGTCGTTCGCACCACCAAGCTTATGCTTACTTGTTAACGCCACCCCCTAAAGCGATGACCAAAGATGCGATCAAGCGATTGGATGCGATAGCTTCACTCGAAGACTTGGGTGCAGGCTTTACCCTAGCAACTCACGATTTAGAGATTCGTGGTGCGGGTGAGCTGTTGGGTGATGAACAGAGTGGTCAAATCCAGTCGGTTGGTTTCACCTTGTACATGGAGATGCTTGAACAAGCGGTTGAAGCGTTGAAAGAAGGTCGAGAGCCTTCGCTTGATGATCTATTGCGTGAACAAACTGAAATTGAGATGCGTTTGCCAGCACTATTGCCAGACGACTATATTCCAGACATCAACACGCGTTTATCAACATACAAACGTATTGCGAGTGTGAGTGACACCGACGAATTGGCAGAGTTGAAAGTCGAGCTGATTGATCGCTTCGGCCTTCTGCCTGATGCAACCAAGAACTTGTTGTCAGTTTCTGAGCTAAAATTAGCCGCAGCGTCTATCAAAGCCAAGAAAATTGAAGCCCACGATAAGGGTGGATTCTTAGAATTCTACCCGGATGCTGACATAAACCCGGCCTACCTTGTTAAACTGTTGCAATCTCAACCGCAAAAGTTTTCAATGGAAGGACCAACAAAGTTCAAGTTTACGATACCATTGGTCGACAGACGGAAACGAATTCAATTTGTTAGTGATTTATTGGGCGAATTCAGACAAAACTTGCTGCCTTCAGCATAAGACCCAATCCACTTGCACATATAAATTATCCAGCCGGTAATTCGGCTGGAAGACGGAGTAAAAATGAAAAGACTGATCCCACTGCTACTATTGTTCGTCTCACTGCCAAGTTTGGCGCAGAGACAATTTGATATAGAAGTGATCATTTTTAAGCGCGCTGTTGATGCAGAGAAGGTGAACGAATCTTGGCCAAATACACAGCCTAAGATTTCACTTGAACGCGTTGGTTCATTTCAAGATACCCAATACCGAGCAAAGAAAGGCGTTCAAATGCTACCTTACTCGGAATACAAGTTAACGCCTCAGAAAGACAAGCTACGTAAACACGCTGGCTTTGAAGTTCTGATGCATACCGCTTGGCGTCAAGGCGACCAAGGTAAGAGCTCTGCCCCTGTTTTCCACATTCAAGCAGGTAAAGATTTCTCTAAACAATTTAATGCTGATGGCTCTGAAAAAGGCGCAATCACTGCAGGCAGCGCTGATGGGTTCCAAGAAGAGACCATTGATAAACCACTCTACGAATTAGACGGCAAGCTGCAAATCTACGTTCAGCACTACCTATACGCTGAAACGACCTTGGACTTAAAAGCGCCAAGCGTTCGTGAAGTGACTCTACAAGAACAGCAAATCGAACTCGATTCACCAGTAAGTGGCGCAGAAAGCAACGTCCAAGTGGGCAACCTAACTGAGATTTCTCCGACGGTTGAAGTCCAAGAGTTCCTTAAGAGCTACCGCATGGACCAAAAACGTCGTATGCGTAGTACAGAAACTCACTACCTTGACCACCCACTTCTTGGAATGGTGATTCAAGTTAGACGTGTAGCGCAGTAAGTTACTTGCCGATTCGGCTATAATTATATAAATAATTCAATCCGCCCTCCTAGTGAGGGCGTTTTATTAAGTGCTATCTATCTTTATTCTGTACTGACTCTCTTTGCTCAGTACTTACACGTTACTTGGTACGTTCTATGAGCCCTGAATTTCAGATCAACACACAAAATCTTAGCCTTAAAATCATTGAGGCCTCAGATGCTCAAGAATTTTCTCAGCTGGTTAAGTCCTCCCCTAGCTTGTTGCCATGGGTCGACTGGTGTCATTGCGAGTTTTCTATCGTCGAGGCCGAGAAGTTTATTCTGGCGACTCGCTTAAACTGGGTGAAAGCCGATGCGTTTGGCTTTGGTATCTTTGAACGAAAAAGCGATAAGTTAGTCGGTATGGTTGCCATTAATGAGCTTTACCACACCTTTAATATGGCGAGTTTAGGTTATTGGGTGGGTGATGACTTTCAAAAGAGAGGAATCGCCAAAGAAGCGATGCTCGCCCTATTTGAATTTTGTTTCGCGCAACTCAAGTTAACGCGTTTGGAGATTGTCTGCGATACCGAGAACCTACCTAGCCAAAAGTTGATAGAGAAGTGTGGTGCTGAGCGAGAAGCCATTGCCAAGAATCGATTTCTGTTTAATGGTAAGCCGAAAGATGGCGTGGTTTATTCTGTGCTGCCTCCAACGTCTTAACAGCAGAAATGAGTTCAATACTAGCGATAGCACATAATCGACACGATCAAAAAAGAGCTCCGAAGAGCTCTTTTTTATTATCAGCGTAATGACCTTGAAGGCTTACCTGATTAGTGAAGCTTTAGATTTGGACGAAGTACACGGTTAATACGACCAACCAACATCATCAGGGATGTTTTGATTAAGCCGTGAAGCGCCATCTGGTGCATGCGGTACAAAGAGATGTACACCACACGAGCAATACGACCTTCAACCATCATCGAACCTTTCGTCAGGTTACCCATCAAGCTACCTACCGTAGAGAAACGGCTTAGTGAAACTAGCGAGCCTTTGTCTTTGTAGATGTAGTCTTTCAGGTCTCGACCGTTCAACTTAGCAATGATGTTACTGAATGCACAGCTTGCCATTTGGTGAGCCGCTTGTGCACGTGGCGGAACGAATGAACCGTCTGCTTGTGTACATTGCGCCAAGTCACCGATTGCAAAGATGTTGTCATCCAGTGTTGTTTGCAGCGTGTTCTTCACAACCAACTGGTTGATACGGTTGGTTTCAAGACCACCGATATCTTTCATGAAATCTGGTGCTTTGATACCTGCTGCCCATACCATGATTTGAGCTGGGATCTTGTCACCATCTTTGGTTGTTAGACCGTCAGAATCCGCCTGAGTCACCATCGTATTCGTACGAACGTTCACACCAAGCTTGGTTAGCTCAGAGTGTGCTGCACTTGAAATACGAGGAGGTAGAGCTGGAAGAATACGCTCACCCGCTTCAACTAGGTTTACGTTCAGCTTGCTTGAATCTAGGTCACCGAAGCCGTAAGTACGAAGTTCTTTAACTGCGTTGTGTAGCTCTGCAGAAAGCTCTACACCTGTTGCACCAGCACCAACAATCGCGATGTCTACCGTGCCTTGACCGTTCTTAGCATGAAGCTTTAAGAACTGGTTGTTCATTTCTGTACGGAAACGGTGCGCTTGCTCTGGGCTATCAAGGAAAATACAGTTGTCACGAACGCCCGGAGTGTTGAAGTCGTTTGACGTTGAGCCTAGCGCCATCACAAGAATATCGTATTCAAGTTCACGGCTTGGCATCAGCAGTTCACCGTGCTCGTCTGTAAGCTCGCTTAGTGCAATCACTTTACGCTCACGATCGATGTCGTTCAGGCTGCCCATTTGGAAATCGAAGTAATGGTTTTTTGCGTGTGCACGGTAGCTTAGTGCATCAACACCTTCATCTAATGAGCCAGTTGCTACTTCATGAAGTAATGGTTTCCATAGGTGGCTTGCTTTACGGTCTACCAGAGTAATCTGGGCACGTTTCTTACGACCTAAAGTGCGGCCTAGCTTAGTTGCTAGCTCTAAACCACCAGCACCGCCGCCTACTACGATAATTTTTGTCACAATGACAATCCTCTACAAAATGAATAAATGGGGTTCGGCTCGATTACTCCAACCGATAAATTCTATGTATCTACTCGGCCTTGAATGCGAAGGCTGTTACAAATTGGATTACCGCGAAAAAGAATAACGACAGCTCACCGAGTAGTTAGAGGGGTTACAAACAACAAATAATGGTTTGTTGCTTTGCTCACGTGGATAAAAAAGGTGACTACCTGAGAGGCAGAACACAAATTATGGGCAAGTTTTTTCACTCGCTCTCAATTTTTTTTGATATTTGTCAAAATATTTTGCTTGGGAACATTATATATAGCAAAAAGATGACCGCAACAAAAAAATCCCTACCCTCAATGAGGATTCGCGACTAATTAGTTAACGTTTGCGCAAACTGATCTATAAATGCACAAACCGACCGATAAAACATATACAACTACTTTATCAATACCAATCTCTAAGATTCAGATGTGAAAAAGCAGCACTCATTGAGCACTGCTGTTATAAAACATCTGGATTGATTAAGCGTTTTTGAACGCTTTCATTGCTTGAAGATGTTGAGAGATCTTTTTGAATTTATGACTCTCTTTATCATCCCAGATTACATCGTAGTAATCTTCTAGCGCGGCAGCTGTTTTGGTATTGTCGTGAATTTCATCTTCACGAGACAACACTACTAAACAGCGTCCTTTGTTTTTCATGCGGTACTGAGCAACACATTTAGTTGCGATGTCTTCGTACTCTTCTGGACGGTCAATTCGACCTACCATGTTGTTCTCAGGGTGCAGATTTGGGTTGAACACCACCTGCTTAATCCCACATAAGAAACCAATACGCTCAGACCAAAAACCACCTAAACCTACACCACAAATAATGGGGTGCGGATCATCGGATTGCTCTATCACCTTATGCACTTCTTTTAGCAGATGCTGCATATCGTGTTTTGGATGCAAAGTACTGTAGTTGATGAAACGAACGTCATCATCAATGAATTGCAACTGCAGTATTTTTTCGTGATTGCCCGGGCTTGTTGAGTCGAAGCCATGTAGATAGATAATCATTGTACCTCCCCCGTTGAATATTGGTACGTTTTGATCAATCTAACACGAAAAACAAGGTTTTAAAGGTAACAGCTGAGAAATTATATTTTTCACTTCCTAAACGTGATCCTAGCTACATAAAGTGTGACTCAGAGCCTCCGCTTCACGCAGATAACTTTCATCGCCCCAAAGCTGATGAGCAAGTAAATACCACAGCATCGCCATCATTTGGCTTCTTGGTAACCATGCTTCAACACCGTCAAGCCACGGCTGAACATCATGGATGCCTCGCAGCTGGCAGTACTTCTCAACCGCTTCTGTGACTGGCACGCCAGCAACCGCAATGGTTAATGTTAAATCGAGCCTAGGGTCTGCGAGCGCAGCGTATTCCCAATCAATAATCTTAATGCCGTCACTGTTTCTCACTAAGTTATAACCACCTAAGTCAAAATGGCACAAAGACAGGTCAACATTGGTAATACTCGGAGCCACGCGCCACTCTTGATAAATCTGCGTGCAGGCTTCGGTCTTATGAATCGCATCAAGCTGCAGCCAGTAATGGTCGACTCGCGCCGTGAAACTGAATGGTTGCAGTGGTAATCGCGCAGTATTAACCAGGTGAACAGAGATCAGCGTTTTCAACAGGTCATCAAGTTCTAGATCTTCGTAAAGTGTCTCAGCCGCAATCCATTCAACCAACAAGCCTTGCTCATTCACCACAATGGGGCTTGGCCCGATGCCAAGACGCTTAATTGCAGACAGCACTTGGTACTCTTCATGACGAGAGATGAAGAATGCTTTGGTGATAGGTGTGGTTGGCCGCCAAACATACGCAGTGCCATCGGCATCAACCAATTTCCAACATCGATTGGTCAAACCGCCGGTTAATGTCTGTGCTCTAACTGGAGGCTCAGAAAAGTAACCATCAAGCGAACTCAAACTGGTATCAAGAAGCTTAGCCTCTGACCAAGAAAAAATTGCCATATTTACTCCCTATAAACGTCTTAACTGCCCTATAAACGTCTTCATTCCCTAAAAAAAGACACTGACCAAAAGCCAGTGTCTCTTCATAAACAGCACATCATGCACTGCATTGGCGTGTGACCAAGCTAAACGCTGTCAAAACTGGCCGCGTATAGTTGGCAAGTAAGCGAAATTAAAGGCCTAGTAGACTCTTAGATTGTTGCTTACGGATTTCAGTCTCGTCAGCCCATTCAATCAAGCCAGACTCAAGATCCATTAGACGCATCGTCATTTTGTAGTATACGTCTTCATCGCTACCCGCTTTCTTAACGATGCTTGATAAGTTGCCGTACAGCATGTACTGAGCACCAACCATTTTACCGAATTGAATCGCTGAACTTTGATTTACAAGCTCATCGTTGTTTTGGAAGTTCAATTGGTCACGAACAGACTCTACACGGTCCATATCAACGAAACGGAACTTACCAGAGTTCAGCATCTTAGTACTGATAGTGTCAGTGATTGACTCAGTATCGATGTGCTCACTTGTTTTGTTCTTGATTCGCTCTACAAACACGATTGGACGCTGTTCACGAGTAATGTAAGACACAGAACCAGACGCCATCATGCTATCGACCATTTCACCCGCAATCGTTTGAAGGTCAGTTGAACCGAAATCGATTGTCGTGGTTTCTACTGCTTGTGCATCACCGTAGCTTACCTTGTTTGAACAACCGCCTAAAATAACCGCTAAACCTAGTAGCGCAATGACACTCTTTTTCATTTTGTTTCCTCAACTTATCACTGAGCGGGGTTACCCACACTCTTAAATTCTTGTAATTACGAATCATGAGACTCGTTTAATCTAACTTACTGCTCTCGGAACTGGACTCTGAACTGAGTCGCTTTCGGGTTTACCGACACTTCCGACAGCGAAATACTTTCAAAACCACGAACAATCGCTTGCTTCCAAGGGCCTTGCTTTAGGTTGACCTCAAGCCCGGCATCGTCGTACCAGTAAAAACGATAAAGGATATGTTGATCGCCTTTATAGTTACTGTTTAAACGAACGATTCCTCGCGTATGACCGTCGACCAGATCGGTGCGAATATCTTCAACCTGTAAACGGCTGCCCAATACCTTGTCACCAAAGAAAACGTTCTGAGTCAGACTATCGACCCTTACGCCAGCTGTATTATCAGCACAACCAGCCAGAGCCATAACCGCTGCTAAGCTCACTAACCACTTTTTCATTACAGCCTCCCTAGCTGTTTATGCCACATTGTTGCGTTGTTTCCTTGTCGAGAAATCCACACCAAGGTGGTCTGCCCTTCTCGAATATCAAAGTCGTACGTTTTAGCGCCCGCTTCCAACGTATATTGACCGCTGTTTGCTACAAACGTGCTGCTCTTAATCTCTGCAGGTAATGATTGCCAACTGCGAGTGTCTGGTTGCTCTGTTAGTGTGTTCCACACGTTGAACAGAATATTACCGACATCATCGCCTTTGGTTGCTTCTTTACGAATGCGATCTTTCGCGACTACACGTAGCGCTTGGCGAATAACAATACTCGTCATACGTTCCGATAAATCGTTCTGCGCCATCGCGTTTACGTCAGTGATCAAGTGTTCTTGTAACGGTTGACCGCTGATTCGCAAGGCAGAAAAACGCTCTACGTTTTGGCTTGGGTAATATGGCAGCGCAAGAGAGTATATTGCCCCCTGATCGCGACTGTCATAAACAGGTAAATCTAGTCGCCAACTGTCCATAGCTTGTACAGCGCTCTGCTCTTGAAGAACAATCAATCGCCCTTCACCTGCACTAAGTTTAGAAGATTGCTTATAGCGTTTTTCTAATGTCGCTAAATCTTGTCGCATCCCTAAACGAGCAGCTGTTGCCATGGTTCTATCGATGATTTCTTGGTTCTCTGGCATCACAGCCAAAGCACGACGATAGTCAACGTAGGCGCTGTTTAAGTCATTTGACGCTTCATAAAGCAGACCAGACAAGAACATCAGATACGCATTCTGTACTGATTGCAGCTTTTTACCCGCATCAGGGTAATTGGCAAGGATACTACCCACATTGGCAGACAAGCCTTGCTTCTTCGCATCGCTGGCTGCTTTTTCTAACTCAGCCTCTCGTTGCTTCTTCGCTTGTTCTTGAACTTGGTTGGCGCGACGCATTTCGATCACCGCACCTTCTAAATCGTTTTTCTTGAGGTAATTTAAACCGAGGTACAGATGAAGAAAGCCCAATTCATAATCGGCTGGCACATACTCGGTAATATTGTCATTCACAGCCAACGCACCCACACTGGTTGCACTGTCTGAGATTGAGATCACGGCTTTGCGTTGCTGCTCAGTCACCGCCTGATCAGCCACTTCAAACGAAGCCTTACTCTCAGGGTATTTTTGATCCAGCAGATTAATTCTGCCTCTTTCAAAGTTATCAAGGATGTCGCCTGCCGCGTAATCTGGTAGCTCTTGCTGGGCCTCTGAATAATCTCCAGATTTAACGGCTTGGTAGATCGCTTTGTTTTGTGCGCTGTAATGACTGAACAGGCTTCCTGCAGACATACTCGCACAACCTACGGTCAACGCCGATAACAGGGCAATGGAAGCGAATCTAAACTGTTGCTTCACTTATCGTCTCCGTGCATGTTTAAAATGCCAACTTTATTAGGGTCTGCTGACCTTTAATGGTCTCATTATCAAAACGAAACGTGTTGTAAAAAGGATCTCAAGCCAGTTGAAACCCTACTGATATAGCCTCTGCCTAAGCGATGCCGACATTCAGATAACAGATAGAACTTAAAGTTGGCATACAAACTACAAATTTTCCAACTAACTACTTGTGTTAACCCACTAATGAGCGCGTTTAAACTAGCTCATTAGCTTTCATTAACTCGTTAGCTTTTTATTAGCTCATTAATAGGGGGCCAAGTGGACGGCCGCCAACCAAGTGCATGTGAATATGATAAACCTCTTGGCCACCGTGAGAGTTACAGTTCACGATAAGACGATAGCCATCTTCTGCGATACCTTCTTCTTTTGCTAACTTGCGAGCAACGGTAAACATTCGCCCCATCATCGCTTCATCTTCGACTTCAACATCGTTGGTTGTAGGAATCAGCTTGTTTGGGATGATTAGGATATGGCTTGGCGCACGAGGGTTAATATCGCGAAATGCGGTTACTAAATCGTCTTGGTATAGTAGATCTGCTGGGATTTCTTTGTTGATGATCTTAGTAAAAATGGTTTCTTCAGCCATGTTTCTCTCCGATAAAACATTTATTTTTTAATGCTTTGAGTATGCGCTATGCCGCATCAAACCACAATAAATCTGCTTTAAAGCATAATAAAAAACACCGTTCAAATCAAAGAAAACGAGCCTTAGCTCTCAAGAATGGCATGTTGGTTATAACTGAGCGTTATTTTTGACGTATGCGTCATAAAACGCGTAAGCCGAGCTCAATAGAATGCTGACAATTTTGTTAGTTTTACTTTGACCTGACATTAGGTCTGCATTTTTATTTAGGGAGAAAGCCATGAAGGGATCTGTGATCAAGCGTATGTACGCTGGTTTCGCACTGATCATCATCATGTTCGCAGTCACGATAACCATCATGATGAACAGCATGAATCAGATACACAGCAATTTTGAGAGTGTCTCAGAAACCTCATTGCCACTTGTCGCGCTTTCAAATCAAACAAGTGTTCAATTGCTTTCTGCTGATAAGTCATTCAAAGATTTCTTAACCACACAAAACGCTGAACGCATGTCTGCAATGCGTACAGAATTTGCTGCATCACAAAACTCGTTTTCAGAAGTTCTCGGTAGTTTAGAAGCGGCAAGCCAAAACAATGCTTCACTTGTTGAACGCATCGCACAATTAAGAGCAATGGAAGAACGCTACTTCGCCGAAGCTGACGAAGCGATGAACAACTACGTTGCGATGTTCGAAGCGCAAGAACAAGTGCAAAAAGCCTCTCGTGACTTCCAACGCTTACATTCAGAATTAACCGTTGGCATGAAAGAGTACGTTGCCGATCAAAAAAGCATCTCTGTAAAAGTGATGGCAAAGAGCTACTTCATCAAACTGCAAGACGCAGAAGTTATTACCTCTGATGCCCTTGCTAGCTCTGATGTTGCCTTCGTTCAGAAAGCCGTTAACCAAAACAAAAAGGCCGTTACTCATCTTAACTACGCTTATCGCGGCCTATCAACACAACTACCAGCACTTAAAAATGTCTTCGATGAGTCGGTTCAGAAGTTCACCAAAGACGTTGGTCAGAAAGGTGGCGTACTAGACAAACACAACAACTACCTACAAGCCAAGCAAGCGCTGTACGTGAACATCGCCAACCTAGCCGTAGAAGTTGACCAAGCAATGGCGGTATTAGATTCATTTAACGTGACAGCCGAAGAGCAACTTAACGCTTCTCTGGCAGACGCGAGCAGCATTTACGATAAGGGCCTATTCAACGCGATTGCAATTGGCATTGTTGTGACAGTGTTCGCTGCTGCAATTGGTTACCACATTGCACATAGCGTAAGAGAGCCATTAACTCGCATCCTCGGTACATTAGAAGGTCTAACCGAAGGCGATATGACTCAACGTATCGATATTCGCTACGACAACGAATTCAGCCGTGTGAGTCGCCACATCAACACCTTGGCGGACAACTTGCACAATATCCTTGTGAAGCTGAATGATGCTTCAGATGACTTAACCAAGACAGCAAGCGTAAACCAAAAGACTTCTTCTGAAACGCAAGCTCAGCTGAACAGCCAACGTGAACAAACGGCAACTGTCGCGACCGCAATGACAGAGATGTCTCATTCTGTACAAGAAGTGGCAAACAGCGCGCAAAGCTCACT
Source organism: Vibrio sp. 10N.247.311.51 (assembly GCF_041467855.1). Classification (NCBI taxonomy): domain Bacteria; kingdom Pseudomonadati; phylum Pseudomonadota; class Gammaproteobacteria; order Vibrionales; family Vibrionaceae; genus Vibrio; species Vibrio sp. 10N.247.311.51. The sequence goes on from NZ_JBFSVK010000002.1 coordinate 83,206, forward strand.
CACCATGGTTCAACAAGTAGAATCGGCTTCTGAGTCTGGTCGTCAGATCATGAACACCAACATTAGCACTATCAATCAGCTTGAGGTTCGCCTTACTGAGTCTGTGGGTGCTGTGGGCGAGCTACAACAAATGAGTAGTCAGATTGGTTCAATCCTTGACGTTATTCGTGGCATTGCTGAACAGACCAACCTACTTGCACTTAATGCGGCAATCGAAGCAGCGCGTGCTGGCGAACAAGGTCGTGGTTTTGCAGTTGTTGCCGATGAAGTACGAGTGCTAGCGCAAAAGACCACTCAATCAACGTCAGAAATCGAAACCATGATCAGCAACCTGCAATCAAGCTCGAAAACAGCAAGTAACGTGATTGAAAGTTGTATGAGCGACATGGATATGTCAGTCCAACAAGCTTCAAGTGCAAACAGTGCGATGGAAGAGATCCAAGCATTGATTCTAGAGATCAGCCACATGAGCACACATATCTCTCAAGCAGCCGCAGAGCAGAGTGAAACGTCTGGCGATATCGCGCGTAATATCGAAGACATCAACCACATCGCAGATAAGAGTTACCAAGCGATGTCATCAATTGCAGAAGCCAGCCAAAACCTAACGATTCTGGCAAATCAGCAAGGTGATTTAGTACATCAATTCAAACTATAGATAAATGAAGAATCGATAGATATTTAGTGAGATTGTTGAGACTTCATACCCAATAGTGGTAACTAATTGAGCTAGGGCAACTTTTATCAAGGGTTGCCCTTGTTTTTTATGAGCTTTGTCATTATATGATTATTAAGGCTTGCTGCTTCCCGTTTTTTCTTTCACCTTTATGAGCGAGCCGCTATTAAGGAATTTATATGGCTGTTCATGTTGGCATTATCGATCAAGACCCCATTCGCTTGCTCACCCCTTTACTTGATAACCGAACGGTCAGCACCCACATCGTGTTTATCGGCGACAAGAATCAAGTCAGTATGTACAAACGTTTAGACAGCGTTTTGCATAAGCGCGACATTACGAGTGAGTTTTTCGAAATTCCGACCATCGTAAATACGTCCGTCATTAAAGAATCTATCCAAACCCTTGCCGAAGACCTCAAAGCACGCGGTCAAGAAGTGAAGCTCAACGCAAGTTGTGGCCTTCGTCACCGCCTACTTTCTGTGTACGAAGTATTCCGTACTTACCACTGGCCAATCTTCGTGGTGGAACCAAACAGTGACAAGCTTTGCTGGTTGTACCCGAATGGCAAAGAAGACGCACAAGTTCAAGACCGCATTACTATCGACGACTACCTAACGGTATTTGGTGCTCGTGGGGAATTCAGCGACGTGCAGTTGTCTCCGCAACTGGATCAGAAACTTTATGAACTGGGTGAACGTTGGGCAAGTAACGCACTCGAATTAGGCCCTGGCCTTGCGACATTGAACTACCTAGCAACGACCTGTCGTAAAGAACAGAAACTTGATGTTGGACTATCTGAGAAGCAACAAGGCTACCGTGAACTGAACATGCTTCTGAGCGATTTGGTTGAAGCTAAGATTGCGACTTACGACAACGGTATTTTGACCTTTGCCAACGAAGACGCGCGCCGCTTCTCAAACGGTGAATGGTTAGAAACTCTGGTTCACAGCACAGTGAAACAAATCCAAGATGACATGCCGACTATCCAAGACCGTTCGTTGAATGTTCAGGTATACCGTCAACTTGGTGAGCGTGAAGTGCGAAACGAGCTTGATGTTGCGTCTGTGGTGAACAATAAGCTGCACATCATCGAATGTAAGACCAAGGGCATGCGTGACGATGGTGATGACACCTTGTACAAACTGGAATCGCTGAGAGACCTACTAGGTGGCCTACAAGCGCGTGCAATGTTGGTCAGCTTCCGCCCGCTTCGCCATAACGACATCACACGAGCAGAAGATCTTGGCCTTGCACTGATTGGCCCTGACGAATTGAAAGATCTTAAAACACACCTAACGGCATGGTTTACAGCTGCGGGTGGCAGTGAAGATCTAGAGTACTAAAAGCAAATAAACTCATGAGAGCTCAATGCTCTTAAGCAGATTATTAAAAAGGCGAATGACCATTAAGTCACTCGCCTTTTTTGTATCTGATGCTTTTCTTGTCTACTTTATCTCTATCACTCAAAGAGCACATAAAAAATGGCCGCATCATTCGATGCGGCCATTTTCAAAATTTAATGTCACTTGAAGACTTAATGCTCTCTAAAACTCAGAGCACTTTAAGACTTAAAGCATTTTACGAGCAGCTTCTACCACCACTTTGATTGAACGTGCTTCCGTTACTTTTAGAGTGTCGTGATCAGGCGTCTCTTTTTGAGTACGGTTGATAATTACACCAGCAACACAACCTGCTTTCAGACCAGAACTTGCACACATTGTTAGTAGTGTTGCAGATTCCATCTCGAAGTTTAGAACGCCCATGTCTTGCCATTCTTGCATAGAACCTTGGAAACGCTTAACAACGCGACCAGAGAACGTGTCGTAACGCTCTTGACCTGGGTAGAAAGTATCACTTGAAGCCGTTACGCCCATGTGAACTGCTGCGCCTGATTCTTCAACTGCCGCTTTCATTGCTGTTGCCACTTCGAAGTCAGCAACTGCTGGGAACTCCATTGGAGCAAAGTGCAGGCTAGCGCCGTCTAGACGAACAGAACCTGTAGAAACAATCATATCACCCACGTTTACGTGAGGTTGGATAGCACCAGTCGTACCAACACGTAGGAAAGTGCGAACACCAAGTTGAGCAAGCTCTTCAACTGCGATAGAAGTCGATGGACCACCAATACCTGTTGAACATACAACAACTGGCTTGCCGTCTAGCTCTGCGCGGTAAAGCGTGTATTCACGGTGACTAGCAAGGAATACTGGGTTCTCCATCTCTTCTGCAATTTTTTGCACCCGAGCAGGATCACCAGGGATGATCGCAAGAGTAGCACCGTTAAGATCTGCTTCAGTAACACCTAAGTGGAAAACAGCTTGAGACATAGTTCGCTCCTTTTGGCTTATTGGGCTTTTTACCCTTATTTAAGCTCATAGTAAATTCGTGGGGTACGAACACACTCTAACCAAGCTCATTACAAAATGAAGTGACACATGTCACATGAATGATCGCAACAAGAATTCAAGTTTCACAAAAAACCGATTGGCATCACAAAAATAAGCAATCCGCACGCCTGTGTTGCATACTAATGAGACAAAAAGCGCCTTTAACGTATTACCGCTAAAGGCGCTTTTATATTAAGAATGCTCTATGTCGGTGAACTCGATTTAGTCCGCTTTAGATTTGAATCGAAGCAGACGCAATGCGTTCAATGTCACCAATGCAGTTGCACCACTATCCGCTAAAACTGCAACCCACAGACCGGTAATACCTAACAAGCTTGTCACCAAGAATACGCCCTTCAAACCAAGCGCAAGGGCTACGTTTTGACGGATGTTATTCATGGTCGCTTGCGACAGTTCAATCATCGCTGGCAGCTCAGTTAAACGGTTATGAGTCAGTGCTGAATCAGCCGTTTCTAAAGCGACATCCGTACCACCACCCATTGCAATACCGACATTCGCCGTTTTCATTGCTGGTGCATCGTTAATGCCATCACCGACCATCGCCACGTGCGACTGTTGAGATAACTCCTCAACGTAAGATACCTTGTCGCTTGGCAATAGGCTTGCCTTGTACTGCATACCAATCTTGCTACTGATCGCTGCTGCACTTCGCGGGTTATCGCCGGTCAGCATGATAGATTGAATACCTAAGTCATTAAGTCGTTCAATCGCAAGCTTAGCGTCACTGCGTAACGTATCTTGCCAAGCAATCAGACCAATCACAGTCGTAGTTTGCTCTGTTAACTCTTCTTGATCTTTAACCTCGAGAGCAACCACAACCGTCTTGCCCTCGCCTTCTAATGCTTCTACCTGAAAAACCACATCGAGACCAAGATCGAACGTCACTTTAGACGGCGACAGAACCTGATACTTAACACCATCAACATCACCTTCAACACCACTACCAATCAATGTTTTCTTGTTGTGTGATTCAGGAATCTCAATATTCAGATCTTTTACTTTAGCGACAAGTGACTGCGCCAACGGGTGAGTAGAGCCAACTTCAATAGCCCCAACTACACGCAGCATCGCATCTTGTTGCCAACCCGATAGAGGTTGAATATCCGTAACCTGAGGCTTACCTTCGGTCAGTGTGCCTGTCTTATCGAAGGCGATGGTTTGGATTTTACCAAGCTGCTCTAGCGCTGCGCCGCCTTTAATGAGCGCGCCACGTTTCGCCGCCGCTGCTAAGCCAGAGGTAATTGCTGCAGGAGTCGAGATAACCAAGGCACACGGACAAGCAATCAACAATAGCGCTAGGCCACGGTATACCCATGTTTCCCATGGCTGCGCAAACAACAATGGTGGCGTGATGATGACCAACAAAGCCACTACCATCATTAACGGTGTGTACCAACGGCTGAACTTATCGAGGAATCGCTCTAGTGGTGCTTTACGTGACTCTGCTTCTTCAATCAGATGAAGAATACGGTCGATCGCGTTCTCACCCTGTTTTGAAGTGATGGTGATACGAACCACTTTATCGACCACCACAGCGCCAGCCATGATGCTATTGCCTTTGATGTGTTCAACAGGAACAGATTCACCGGTTAACGCACTTTCATCAAAGCTTGCCGCGTCTGTAATCAATTGGCCGTCAGCAGGTAAACGAGAGCCCGCAGCCACTTCAATCACATCACCGGGAACCAGTTCACTGACGGCAACTTCTACACGTTCGCCGTTGATGATCTTGGTTGCGTTTTCTGGTACCAATGCCATTAGCGCTTGAACGCCACTTCTTGCTCGAGATGAAGCAAACGCTTCTAAGCGCTCACCAATCAAGAACAACAATAGAACCATCGCCGCTTCCGCAGTTTCACCAAGGTACAAAGCACCCAGCGCGGCAACACTCATTAAGGTTTCAATAGCAAACGGGGTGCCTGAACGCGCCAGCTGAACCGCTTTCTTCGCCACCGGATATAAACCAAGCAGACAAGTTACCGTAAACAAGCCTTCGCTTAATTGAGGAGAGGTACTTTTCAGAAGCGCAGCAAACAGCATTGCTGCTGCAATCGCGATAATCTGTAAATTAGGTTGGATATGAGCTTGCCAAAAAGTCTCCGGTTGTTGTTTTTCTTTCTTTGAACCGACTTCCGTAAGAGGGAAACCCGTTTTGATAGAGACCTGTTCAATGGTGTCGGCAAGGCTTTGATTATCGAATTTCACGACCAGCTTTTCGGTAGCAAAGAGAACCTTCGCTTGAATAACACCGTCAATATTGCTAATCGCGTTTTCTATTTTTCTTGCACAAGCTGGGCAGTCCATTCCGGCAACCAGCCAACTTTTCGAAAATTGGGCGTCGTGAGATAAAGTTGAGGACTGACTGTCTTCTTCTCCACTGTCCGACGAACTACAACAATCATCTCCAGACGATGACGAAGTAGCAGAAGAGCTACAACAACCAGATGAAGTACCTGCTGCTGTGATGCTTGAAATTTTAGGGCTAGAGCAACTTGCTCCTGCCGCTTGAGGTTGAACGTCCACTTTTGCTGAGCGGCACGCTGCATGTTTTGCGCACATAATGTATCTCCTTAATACTCAAAAGCCTTGAGGTTGTTGCTAACTTAGAGCAACAGAACCTTAAGTTCATCAAAAGTATAAACCTTGGAGGTTACTCCAAGGTCAAGAAGAAGTTTTCAAGAAAACAAAAATATTATGCCAGCGCCGATGGCTTAGTGAGATTTAAGCTCCGCACACTCTTCACGGTTAGCGGATACATCATCAATAAGCACCGCATCGTGTGAACAGAATGGCTGAGTGTTCAAGCTGACAATCGACACATCATCTTCCACTGGATCAACTTGAGATCCTTGCATCAGTTCAGCGATATGATGTCGAAGCACCAAGATACCTAAAATCCCGAATAGAACATTACCCAAAGCTTGACCATAGAGAACACCCAAAGCGCCATACCATTGCGAACCTAGATAGACGAACGGCAGAGTACCCAGTGTCGCTTTACCCAAATTCAATGCTGTCGAGTAAAGCGGTTTACCTAGGTTATTGAAAGACGTGTTGGCAACAAATAGTGCGCCGTTAAAGGTGAAGGTTAACGCCACATAGGTACAGAAAGCCGCCACAATGATTGCTGCATCACCTTGTAAGCTAAAGCCTTGAATGACATAACCTTGAACGAAGTACAACAAGATACAAACGGCAATGGTGTATGCCGTAGTAACCAATAATGAGTTGTTGAGTGTTTCTTTCACTCGGTCCATACGTTCAGCACCAAAGTTCTGACCAATGATTGGCCCCACAGCGCCAGACAAGGCAAAGATAACCGCAAAACAAACTGGCGTCAGACGACCTATAACGGCAAAGCCCGCGACAAAATCCTCACCATATTGCGCGATACCCGTTGTCACAATCGCGTTACCGATAGGTGTAGCGGTATTGGTGATAATCGCAGGCAGCGCAATCGCCAATATTGGTCGAATATTAAGACGCCATTGCACAAAAGAAGGCGGGGCCACCAGCTGATGGCTGCGAATAAGAGGATAAAGCGAAAAGAATAGCACCGAGAAACGAGCGACAACCGAAGCGATAGCCGCCCCTTCGATGTTCCAACCAAAACCAAAAATAAACAGAGGATCGAGAATCGCGTTAACAATGCCGCCAGACAAAGTTGCCCACATCGAACGCTTAGCATCACCTGCCGCTCTTAAGCCCGCACCTGCTGCCATCGCTAACGCCAAAAATGGACCACTTGGTAGCAAAATCTGTAGGTAAGCTTGAGCGCGCTCGGCTGCAATGCCTTTGGCGCCTATCGCGGCTAGCAGCTCTGGAATATAAGCGAACATGATTGCAGTTATGGTTGAACTGATAACAAACGCAGTCAGCATGATACTGGTGCTTAGGTTTCGAGCGTGCTCTTGATTCTTGGAGCCGATGGCTTTGGACACTAATGCGCCCATGGCAATGGAAGTACCGATAGAAACGGAAGTAGAAAAGAAAGTCAGCGTACCAGCAAAGCCTACCGCAGCAGCCAATTCAACCTGTCCGAGCATACTGATAAACAGCATGTCGAGTAAATCGACCACAAATAACGCCATCAAACCGACAGAGCCAGCCCCCGACATCACCAATATGTGGCGCATCGTTGAACCTTCAACAAACTTTGCCGTTTGATTTGACATGAAACCTCCAAAAGTTGGAATACCCAAGAGCTAAAGCCTAATCAGCTGTTCAACTGTTCAACTGTTCAACTGTTCAACTGTTCAACAGGCTAGGGATCCAAAAAGAAAGGATCGACCAAGAAAAGCGCTATACAGAAAAAAGGCGCTGGTGCGCCTTTTTTCAATTGAGGGTATTGAGAAAAATAATCGTTCTTAACACGCTACTATACCTGATGTTTGAAGCATTCTTCCAAGTTCTTGCCAATTGCTCTCAAAACATCAGTTCTGGTGATAATACCCACCAGTTTTCGATTATCGATCACAGGGTATGCTTTAGGTTTTCCAACCTGCATCATGTCCGCCAATTCAATAATGGATAAGTCAGGTGACACCGACAGCACTTCTTGGTACATACAGTCACCCACAAGGTGTGTGTCTTGGCAGAAGTAACTGACCTTCACAAGTTTCTCGAGTAAATCCTGCTCTGAAAGGAAGCCAATCACTTGTTCGTTATCATCGATTACGGGCCCACCCATATGGTGGCTACGCATCACTTTGTCTAACGCTAGACTTAACGGCATATCAGGAGTAAATGTCACAACCTGCTGCGTCATGTAATCTTTCACTTTAATAGAATGCATTGCGTTCTCCCTAAATACTTTGCGTCATATATTTTTCTATCTTGTTAAGTTAATTGTTGTCTAAAATCTTGATTTTACTAAATGGATTTCAACAATTTTATTGATAGGCAAAACCTAACAAGACAAAAAAGTGAGACAAACAAAGGGTTGAGCACGTTTTCGAACACCAGAAAAAAGAAAAAAAAGAGCCCTTACAAAGCCTTACTTTCCCTTGCTTAACCTTACTTAGCCGAGCTAGCCTGCGTAAATAAACCCTGTAATCTTCACCGCACTAATAATTAGAAATCCCGATTTAGGAAGTTTATGCAACACGACAACAACATGTACGCGTATATTTACGCAGGTAACGACGGCACAGAAAACACACTCATCGCCACTATTGATAATCAAGAAAAACCGCTTATATCAAGCTGCGTTGATGAGATAAAACGCATGTCATGCTTAGCCATTGATTTAGCAGCAAAACACGACCTAAAAGTGAAGCTGGTGAAATATCAAAGAGAACAAGAGATCGACTTCGGCCTATTCGTTAAATAGTGAATCCGACACTGATTTGGTTAATCTCTAACTGGCAGCCATAGTAGCAATAGCAAAGCATTAGCAAGCGCAATAGCCGTGAATGGCTGCCGAATTCGACCTGACAAGCCTAACGGGTAAAGGCTATAATGATCAGACGGCGCCCTTGCCGATTTTCATTGTCCCAATACGGCTTACTATGTCTTCTCAAACCTCACCTAAAACGTATCTAACGAACTCCTTATCTAAGTTAAAAAGCTACTTTAGCGAGTTACTGGATTTCCAATCACGCATTTGGGTGGTTCATATCTTTGAAGACTCTATTACCGATCAGTCGTTTGTGATTAATGAAGATGGATTTAAAGAACCGCTAGAGTGGATGAAAAAACGTGATTACCAAGCGAGAATGCTTGATCGTGTTGATAAAATGAAAATCTCACAGGTGATTGAGATTCAGTTCGAAGACAAAATGCATCGCTTGATGCGAGTGAAGTAGTGCTATTGTTTGGGCATTCACGAAAAGCCCTTACTAGAAATCAAGTATAAAAAAGGCCAGCGCTCGCTGACCTTCTCTCATTGATTACAAACCACCATCTAACGCGCACAATACTCATGCCACAGGCGCACCGCTTTCTGGTATGCCTTAGTTTTATCGTGCGTTTCTGCAAAGAGAATAGCTGTCATGCTGTCGACAACGGTATTCGCCATTAGCGCCATCTCTTCAGCCGATGTACCAAGTACACATTGACTAGGAAGTGGCAGCTCTAGGTTCATCATCTCTTCCCAGTAGAACGATTCGACTTTGTCAGGAGAGCTCATCCATACCGTTTGGCTAACTTTAGGATTATATTCCGACTCACCGTTCATCCCTTTGAATGAAATCACCGAGTGGGATTTATTTCCGATAACATGCTCAACTTCCGCATGAAGTTGTGGAAAGCCAGGATGGAAACTGCCACGCAGACCTAAACGGCCACCACCAGGATTCAATGCTCGAACTACCGTGTTAATTGGTGTTCTCAGACCGTAGCGGTGTTTCCAACCAATCATGGTTTGTGCTTCGGGCGCAAAGTTAGCTAGCGGTAAATAAGCAATGCCGTCTTGTTCAAGAATCGACTTAGCATGTTCAGGGTTTTCTGCACTTTGCACACCAACATCTTGCAAATGGCTTTCAACGTGTGTCCTACCGCTCGGTTTGTCCATGTAGCCATGCATTAAGACTTTATAACCACTGTCAGCGAGGATTTTTGCTGCCAGCAAGTTCCAAGGTTTACCACTGGCGTTATCGTTACGCTTACCTGCATAACACGGCCAATCAATATCAGCGCCTAAATCTGGCACTCGAGATTGAAACGCTTTTACAAAGCCAGCGATCTCCTCATTGGTTTCATTCTGCACACGAATCAGCATCAGTAGCATAGCCATTTGGTCGTCGCCGACTTCTCCGCTTAAATACTCATCCATGATGCGGTAGGCTTGTTCGAACGATAAAGGCTTACGCCCTCTTTCTCCTCGTCCAACTGTACGAATACACTCTAAAATACTACTCATTGATTGTTTATTCTCTTCCGTTGATATCAATAAAATTCGAATACACTTTTGATTCTATGATACCCACAGTGCATTGCAAAGCGATTCAGTTACTATCGACCGAATTACCAATACGCGGATTGGTGTTCTAAAAGTAAACTTACTGGTGTAAAGTTAGCGTATGCAATGCTAACCGCGACATATTGAGTAGTATCCCGATGACTGTAAAAAAAACGCTGAGCCAAAGAAAACGTGAATCGATCGTTGCCGCTGCTATCGCAGAGTTTACTGAACACGGCTACAAGGCCACCAGCATGGACAAAATATCGAGCCGCGCGGAAGTATCAAAGCGCACCGTATACAATCACTTTGCCAGCAAAGAGCTGCTTTTAGATGAGATTCTAGACAGCATTTGGAGCAAAACTCTGGCCGCGACGCAATTCCCTTATCAAGCTGAGCTGCCTCTTGAACAACAACTCGCATCAATCGCGAATCAAGAACTAGAGCTTTTAGAGTCTGAAGGTTTTATCGATTTATCACGCGTGCTTTTCTCTGAATACTTCCACAATGCGGAACTCGCGAGCCAAGCAATGGAGAAATACTCTCAAGCAGAGAGTGGGCTGATGACTTGGATAAAAGCTGCGCAGGCCGATGGTCGCTTAGTCGAACTCGACCCTCTGTTTGCTTCAACTCAATTCATTTCACTCATTAAGTCGTTCGCTTTTTGGCCGCAAATCATTGGTCATGTGCCTTCTCCAGATACGCAGCACAAACAAGTCATCATTAGCTCCAGTGTAGAGATGTTTCTAAGACAATATCAGGCTTAATAAAAGTTGAGCTCTGATAAGTTTTGTTGGGTTTTGATTAGAGATACACAAACGAGTGATGTATCATTTGCTCGTTTTGCGCTTGATCTGTTTTACTCGCTGCAAAGTTTAATTCATACCAACATCAGTTCGGATACAAAGACCGAGATTTCATGCCAAAGTTGATAAGCAAAATTTGGGTACACGCTTTTATGCTATTCACTATGTTAATGGCCACCATCAGTGTGGATAGCATTGCGAGTAACAATGTCGTGGCATCTCAAAGCCTATCAATGCCCTCAAGTAGCATCTCAACACCTTATTCAAATGCACAACCTAATATTGAGCACCACTGCTGTGGTTCGGTCTGTTTGCTAAAAATGCCACCGTTGATTGTGTCGGAGTCCTTCGATACTCAAATTGGGTCTCTGGCTTTGATCGAAAAAGAACCTTCGCATAAAGCGATTGTTGCACCTCAAGCACCATACCGCCCCCCTATTTTTTAATCGTTTGTCCCGATAGGCAATACTTGCCACCACAATAAAACAGCGCATTTGCTGTACTTAATGACATCCGAATTTAGGAAATAACACATGAAAAAACTATTTAGCCTTTTTGCTGCTCTGATCTTGAGCGCTTCAGTGAACGCAGCTCAATTTGAAGAAGGTACTCACTACAAGATCCTTGATGTAGCAAAAGCAGACAAGCCTGTCGTTACCGAATTTTTCTCTTTTTACTGCCCGCACTGTTACAAGTTTGAAGGGGTGATTAAGTACCTAAAAGAAGACTTACCGGAAACGGCAAGCTTCCAAAAAGTGCACGTCGCATTCATGGGTAACGATATGGCAGTACCAATGGCAAAAGCGTACGCAACCATGATTGCACTTGATGCTGAAGAGAGCATGATTCCGGCAATGTTCTCTAAAATTCATGAAATGAAACAGACACCAAAAAACGAAGCTGAACTGCGTCAAGTCTTCATTGATAGCGGCGTAGATGCTAAGAAGTTTGATGCGGCTTACAACGGCTTTGCGGTTAACTCTATGCAGAAACGTTTTGATAAACAGTTTGATGCAAGCACGCTAACCGGTGTTCCAGGTGTATTGGTCAACAACAAATACATCGTGAAACCGGATCAAATCAAAAGCTATGAAGAGTACAACCAACTAGTGAATTACCTACTGACTCTTTAGTAATGATTCGCCTTTTTTAGGTATATCAAAGCCAGTGATTTCATCGCTGGTTTTTTATTTATGCGCGCTCAAAACTCACCACACCCTGTGAATAAACTTAAGAACCCGTAGACTTAGGGTTGATAGTTAACTGGCATCCTCCACAATTTTTCATATACTGCACCCTATTAAGTCATCTACTACTCTGTAGTACTCAAAATATTAGCACTCAAAAATTGGGCACCTTTATGATCATTCTGACCACTAACTTTGGCGACATTGAAATTGAACTGAACCTTGAAAAAGCACCAGTAACGTCGAAAAACTTCCTTAAATACTGCCAAGACGGTTTCTACGAAGGCACTACATTTCACCGCGTTATTGAAGGCTTCATGATTCAAGGTGGTGGTCACACCATCGACATGACAGAAAAACCAACACGTGCACCTATCGTTAATGAAGCAAACCGAGGCCTAAAGAACGTAATTGGCTCTGTGGCGATGGCACGTACTGATGCACCACATTCTGCAACGGCGCAGTTCTTCATCAACCTTGATGACAACGATTTCCTAGATCACACCTCAACAACCAATGCTGGCTGGGGTTACGCGGTATTTGGCAAGGTTTCAGCAGGTATGGATGTGGTAAACAAAATCGCTGTCGCACCAACAACCATTCGTTGGGGACACGAAGATGTGCCTTGCGAAGATATTGTGATTACTAAAGTCACCATCAACGAGTAATTCATTCACGTCCTTTCCCGCCCCTAGTGCATTCGAATTGATAGCACAAAGAAAAGAAGGCTGTGCGATAGGACTATGGTGGTAAGGGTTCGACTTTACCACCTGTATTCAAAGCTCGTTGTTAAAATCGTTACCAACGAGAACGATAAGTACGGTGACACCCTTTGCAGGTCTTATTCGCAGAATTTAACCCTTGCTCTGCACTCGACAAGTCTTGTTCAACACTCGCTTGATACAGCTCTGCAAAGCCTTGGTTCATCTGTAACATCAGTTGGTTAAATTTCTCAGGCTTGCTCCAAATCTCCTTCTTGGCCTTACCTCCTGTGTCAGCTTCAGCAAAACTCGCGTTCAAGACATCACCATGTTCCACCAACATTTCACTTAACTCGCCCACCTTCAGCCAATCCACGTCACTGTTATTCAATTCTGAATCGACTTGTTTACTGACCTCTTCAATAGAGCTAAAAGCCTGTTGACGATTATTTACAACATCCGCTGCGGCTGCAGAGTTCATAGGCAGAGCAATCGTTGGTAGTGTGATGATTAAAGCGATAGTGAATTTTTTCATAGTGTCATTCCTAGTGATTAATTGATTGAGTGGTTAATTGATTGAGTGATTTCTTCGTTAATTACTGATTGGTTTCTTAGTGAATTACGGCTTGATAATTCAACCGTAATCGAAGAGATGCATTTAATTTACACAACAATAGTTGCTCATGCAACTATTGTTGTGTAAATTATTCCCACCAAGCAAATTCGCAAACAGGAAAAGCGTTATGAAAATCTGGGATCTACCAACTCGACTTTATCACTGGCTTCAAGCCGCACTCTTTATTGGTCTTGCTGCATCAGGATTTAACGGACAAGGCCCCCATGTTTACTTAGGCCTCGCACTGTTCAGTCTGATTTTATGGCGCTTGGTTTGGGGAATCGTCGGCAGTGATACCAGTCGTTTTTCTCAATTCATTAGCTCCCCGAAATCGGCATGGAATTACTTGCGTGGAAAGGCTCGCCCAACACCGGGACATAATCCGTTGGGTGCGTGGATGGTGATAGGAATGATCACGACTCTGTTTATCCAATGTATGACAGGGCTTGTGATTGCTGGTTTCTTTGATGCGATTCCAGGCTCGGAACTCGTGATTACTGATGCAATATTCGATGTGTTATACACAGTACATGGCATTGCCGCTCGCATGTTAGTGGTCTTTGTCGTACTGCATTTGGTGGCTATTATCATCTACAAACTGCGTTCAAAACCGCTGGTTCTTGCCATGATCACAGGCAAACAAAACCATTCAGCGTCAACGGATTATTTCAGAAATAGCAGTCAATTGGCTTTTTCATCAAATAGGAAAGCGTTGTTGGTGCTAATTGCATCGGTATTAGTTACGATGACAATAGTTGTAATATCACAGTAAAATTAGGTAGCGAAAGATGCCAGAAGAGTTTGATAGACAAAAAAGCTTTGGTTGGATGATCAATGTGATCGCCAATAAGTCGACCAAAGATTTCGACACAGAATTGAAGGAACATGGCTTAAGCATTGCTCTATGGCCAACCATGATGTGTCTTTGGGAAGAAGAAGGTGTGACTCAGCGTGATATTGCTGCGAAATCCAAAGTCGAGAATTCAACAACGACACGCACATTAGACAAGTTAGAAAAGCTTGAACTGGTCGAACGCAGAGCCGATCCAAACAGTCGCCGCTCTTTCCGAATTTACTTAACGGAAAAAGGCAAAGCACTTGAAGAACAACTCGTTCCTATCCCAGTTCGTTTAAACAAAGAGTTGATGAACGAGTTAGATGCTGAAGAACAGCAACAAATGCTCAAGCTACTTCAGAAAGTAGTCGCGGCAATCTGATCTTACCGCGTTCACTGCTTACCTAGCTTAGTGCTTAGTGCTTAGTGCTTAGTGCTTAGTGCTTAGTGCTTAGAAATTATTACACTCTGAACGTGTATTGAAAAACAATCCACACTCGGCCTTGCGCCGAGTGTTTTATTTTCGTCTCGACCACTTGATATAGCAAAACAGTGAAGCAATGATCACCGCCCCACCGAGCAGCTTCTGAATCTCAACACTTTCACCAAGCACACTCACACTTAACAGCAGCGTCCACACAGGCTCAAGAATCATGATCAATGCCGCCACTTCCATGTTCACGGAGTGCTGACCGACCGTTTGCAGCAAGTAACGAATAGACGTTGCGATCACCGCAGAGACAATAAACCAGAAGACTAAGGTTTTGGTGATTTCGAACTCCGGCTGAGCAGTCATAGAAGCAAAGGCTAAACCACTCACACCCACCACAAATAGTTGCACACAGATTGATGCGATAGGCTTGATATTAGTAATCACACGCTTGTTCATCACAAAGTGAACGGACAACAACATCGATGCTAGTAAGAAGTAAATCTGACTCTGCTCAACATGCCAACCATTGCCCAAAGTCAGCAGTAGCATGCCAATAATCGCGATCGGGAAAGACATCCAAAACGCACGATTAGGCTTAACTCGAAACAAAATCCAAGACACAAACGGTGCAATGATCATGGCTAAGCTCATGATGAATGCCCCTTCCGACAAGCTTTCCGTCACTGAAACCGCAAACACCCATACCTGCAATGAGGCAGACAACAACAAACCCACGCCGCAAAGAGACAGAATCTGCTTAAGCGAAAGCTTACGAATATGGTGAATACAAAATGGCAGAAGAATAAGACTCGCGACGAGGAATCGCACACCAATGAACACTGGCCCAGGCATTTCTAATACCACCAGCTTAGATGCAATCCATCCCACCCCAGCTAGCAGGGTGGCAAATAGAAGGTAAAGCTCTCCGCGTATCGCTTTCACATTCATCATTTTACTTGGTCCAATAACAAAAAAAGCAACCCGACTCTGCAA
Source organism: Vibrio sp. 10N.247.311.51 (assembly GCF_041467855.1). NCBI lineage: Bacteria > Pseudomonadati > Pseudomonadota > Gammaproteobacteria > Vibrionales > Vibrionaceae > Vibrio > Vibrio sp. 10N.247.311.51. The sequence continues at coordinate 98,765 of NZ_JBFSVK010000002.1, forward strand.
GGTTACTTTTTATAAACATTCAACAGGATCAAGATACTATCTCAATACTCTGCTTCAAACAGCTGTTTTTAGCCTGCGTATTCAGGGTAATCCGTTAAACCTTTTTCAGCACCACCGAACAATGTGTTTGGATCGTGCGCCGCAAGTGGGTAACCATTTTGAATACGAGCTGGTAAATCTGGGTTCGCAACGAATGGACGACCAAAGCCAACCATGTCAGTTACGCCTTCAGCAACGGCCTTTTCGCCACGCTCGCTATCATATTTACCCGCATAAATAAGGACACCATCATAAGCTTCACGAACTGCCGCTTTGAACGCTTTTGGCGTTTCAGGTGCATCGTCCCAATCAACTTCTGCAATGTGCAGGTAAACAATTTTGTAAAGGTTAAGTAGTGCTGCCGCTGCTGTGTAAGTCTCTACTGGTGTAGCGTCAACCGTACCATTCAACGATGTGAATGGAGCAAGGCGTACACCAACACGGTCAGCACCAATCGCTTCAACCATAGCTTCAACCACTTCGCCTAGGAAGCGTAAACGGTTTTCAATTGAACCACCGTATTCGTCAGTGCGGTTGTTTGCTTCAGAATCGATGAATTGGTTGATTAAGTAACCATTCGCGGCGTGAAGTTCGATACCATCAAAGCCCGCTTCAACAGCATTCAAAGCCGCTTGGCGATACTGTTCAATCACCTCTTTGATGTCTTCTTTCGTCATCTCACGAGGTTCAACCACGTCAACAAAGCCCGGTTCATCAGTGCCGTTATCGATGAATACTTTTACGTTTTCTGCTTTAAGTGCAGAAGACGAAATTGGTTGTTCACCACCAATGTTGTCTGGTTGTGTTACACGGCCTACATGCCAAAGTTGAGCGAAGATAACGCCTTCTTTTTCATGTACGGCATCAGTCACTTTTTTCCAACCCGCAATCTGCTCGTCAGAATAGATACCTGGAGTCCAAGCATAGCCTTGGCCCATAGGTGAAATTTGTGTGCCTTCCGCAATAATCAAACCTGCAGAAGCACGTTGAGCGTAGTAAGCCGCCATCATGTCGTTTGCTGAATTACCAGGTTGCGTTGCGCGAGAACGCGTCATCGGTGGCATAACAATACGGTTTTTAAGCTCGATATTACCAAGTTGAATTGGTTGAAATAGTGCGTTTGTCATTGTTATATCCTCGATTAACCTAGTTGAATCAGTTCGATTTGGTAGCCGTCTGGGTCAGTAATGAAAGCGATATGAGTTGAACCGCCTTTCACTGGACCCGCTTCGCGAGTGACGTTGCCACCTAGCGATTTGATCTTGTCGCATGCTGCGTAAATATCGTCTACACCCAATGCCAGATGACCAAACGCGCTGCCCATCTCGTACTCATTCGTATCCCAGTTGTATGTTAGCTCGATAGTCGTGCCGCCTTGCTCGTAGCCAACAAAAACCAATGTGTAGCGGTAGTCTTTGTTTTCATGGCGTTCAAGTTCCTTCATTCCCAATACCTTGGTGTAGAACTCGATAGATTTGTCTAAATCAGTAACTCGGATCATTGTGTGTAGGAATTTCATATTTCGCCCTTGATACTTTAATCTCAGCCTCGTTCAGAAGCTAAGTAGTGTTCGTTGAAGTTGACCTTGAGGCCACCTACTTCTCTGTTGCTAGGTATATTACTGAACACACACAAATCAGTGAAATTATTAAATATTCTCATTTTAATAATTTTTTGTTATTAACATATTGACTAGTACCAACTAAAAGACACAAAAAAGGGAAGCCAATGCTCCCCCTTAGATTTAGACTCTCAATTAAAATCGCAACCGCCTATCTTTAAGCGCCTTCGACATTGAGTCTGATGTACTGATGACTTGTTCTCTGAACCATTTATGAGCGGGGTCGCTGTTCTGCTTCTTCAACCAAATCAGGTAGTGAGACATCGGCTGATATTCAAAGGGTGGCTTGAACAGCTGCAAACTTAACTTTTCTTGGAACTGCACGGCCATAGATAAAGGCACCACAGTGATGTAATCGGATTGGCTACACAGCAAGATATTACTGAACAGCGAGCGTCCATGGAACACGATTTCACGCTGGGACAGATCCAAAGAAGTGTAGTGATTCAAACTACGAACTTTGCGTCGTGTTCTGTCTAATACGGCGTGCTTTTCACTTAGGAACTGAGCTTCGCTGATTTCACCTTGAATTCGCGGGTGATCAGCTCGACACACGATCACAAACTCGCCTTCATAAAGTGTTTCACTGACGATGCTTGGGTGTTCAGGCACCACAATATCGATCATCGCATCGAACTCTTGAGTCAAAAGATCTTCGTAAATGCGCTCATCACTGTCTGGCTGATCAAAGACTTCCAGCGACAAGTTTTGATTGGGAAGCGCCGCGAAACTATTGAGCAGCACCCACTGTAAGTGCTCAGGCGCAGAGATCACAAACTTACGCTCAGAGGATTGCTCATCAAAATTAGCCATCGACTGAAAGACGCCATTGAGTTCATTGATCGGCGCTTTAATTTGTTCATACAAGCTTTGTGCATAAGACGTAGGCGCAACACCTCTTCCTTTGCGAACAAAAAGCTCTTGGCCAATCTCTTTCTTTAGACGAGCTAACGCGGTGCTGATGGTCGATTGGTTGGTACTGAGTTGATCCGCAGCTTTGCTTAAACTGCCCTGCTCCATCACCGCAGAAAACACGGCAAGTAGATTGAAGTTGGGGATGTCGTTGCTCATATATCATTACTCGTTAGGCGACCATGAGCACCATGCTATCGTAAAAACGATAGAATGAAATAAGAATCCCTCGTTTAAAGTCCCAAATTGAGACACTAACATCCCGCGTAATTAGTTTCTTAATAGGCTTCCCCATGAAAAAACACTACCTTGCCATCACTATTGCGATGATGACGAGTAACGCGATGCTTTCAAACCCAGCACAGGCTGCGGCTCACCTTCTTCCTGAACTTGGTTCTCTCAACGCCAGTACCGCAGGCGCGGGGTCGGCAGCGTTAGCTGAAAGTGCGTTAACCGCATGGACTAACCCTGCCGCTATGTCTCAGCTAGAAAATCCTGAACTCACCGTCAATCTGGCCGGCCTCTACACAGACATCAACTATTCAGACACAAACCCAACAGAGCGTTTTGACAATAACATTGATGCTGGTGGTTGGGCTCCGGTGGGAAGCTTCTACTTTGTTGCCCCTATAAACGACAAATTTCACGCTGGTTTTGCTTTGGCTTCTCAAGGTGGTTCGGGGATCGATTATGGTGATAACTTTTCTGGACAGCGTTTATTAAAGAATGTTGAATTCATGACTGTTCAACTGATGCCTTCGATATCTTACAAAGTGAATGAGCAGTTCTCATTGGGTGCCTCAGTCAATGCGGAATACCTTACTGCGAACGGCGAGTTGAATCCTTTTATCGGCACTGGCAACATTGGATCTGAACACTTATTCAAAGCAGACGCGGATGATTTCACGGTTGGCTACTCTCTTAGCGCCTTTTACCAACCGAACGAACAACACCGTTTTGGCTTTATCTACCGCTCTGAACTTGCTCATTACGGTGAGGGTGATCTTCAACATTCGGCTAGCGATACCAAACGTGATGTTGGACTCGACTTTATCATGCCTCAACACATCCAAATTAGCGGTGTGCACGCCGTCAATGACCAATGGGACATGCTGTGGAGTATGACTTGGTATGACCTATCAACTTGGACTGACCTCACACTAGACATCAATGATAACTCAGTAAAAGTTGTCGACCGTAACTTTGACGATGTGTGGAACCTAGCCATAGGTACTCATTATCAAATCACCCCAACCTTGCGACTAGAAACAGGCATCAGCTACGAAACTTCCCCTCAAGATGACGCAACTCATCAATATATGGATCTCCCTGTAGGCGAAACCAAACGTATTGGCGCAGGTGCTACCTATGCGCTCAATAAGAACTGGGAGTTGCGCGCTTACTACGATTACATCGATCTGGACGAGCCCGCGTTGAATTACTCAAATAGGCAAGTTATCAATGTTCAAGGCGCTTATGACAACAGCGCGCACTTCTTTGGAATGCAAGCGAACTATCGCTTCCTGTAAAGCATCAGTCTCGACCTTTTCGTCGATTATCTATGAGTAACGCACAGTGCCTGATTCATGGCTTCACTCGTGCACTACATCAAGGCTTAGCTATCCGCTAGGTCTTTCTCTATCTGTTCTTCAACTGCAATGTTTCATCCCCATTCAACATCGCATTTGATTGGGTTAGGTTACCTATTCAATAGAACATAAACAATACGATATTGTCTCGTTTATCATGACACAGTGTTCAGCGACATTGAGATATACATTTGAGGAATTAAAGCTACAATAATTCGAATCCAGCACTCAACCGTAAGCAGAAACGTATTTTCCCAGTGCTCAAAAAACCTATTATCAGTTATATGTCATCCATCATTCGCTTCTATTACTCCCTTTATTGTAAGAAGCGTGTAAAAATATGAATTCCGCCAAATTGCTTATTGATGCTTTTATTAGTCATTTCATTGATCCAAACCAAATTAACTAACGATGTTTTAAAGCCGAATTTGAGCGCTAGCAAATAATTCAATCTACCGATTTAGAGTAATAGTGACTCATCGTAATTACGATATTATCAAATCGTAATTCTGGGTAGATACTGCTCAAAACTCTTCCTATTATCCTGCTAACAAATCAATTCTTAGCCCAAACAGAATGCTGACAAATGTTTTACAACACTATGTCAATTGCCATGGAAGATCCCCTCGACAGACGAGGTATTACACGTAAAGAAGACAATAGCGAAAAGAACGAGCCTAATATTTCGTTCGACAGTGCATCGTCATTCAACCTGCGTTTCAGGCTAACAATAAGAATTGGTTTGTAAGGAAGCATATTCGCTTCTTGATACCGAGAATCGGTTGTCTGGATTGAGTAGTATCACTTTAAATACCATCTATTACTTTTGTTTATTATGCGTACTAATCTACCCACATAATAGACATCTACTTTTTAAGATGTCATTAAAAGTTAGACTTCTAGGCTGCAAATTCTCTCTTCTTATTGATGTAGGTTGAGATATGAACTTTATTAAAATCGTTTTCCAGAAAATCTGGGCCGTTGTGATGGTCTTGATTAAATTCTGCCTGTTTATGGCGGTGATGTTTGCTGGAGCATGGGCTCTTGCACCATTAGGCACAATCCATTCTAAAGACATCGACATGTCTCAATTCAACAATCATCCCAATGAAATGATGATGAACTTCTTCCAGATGGAGTCCTTCTCTGGTTACTTGTTCTCAGTGACCATTGCTGTGGTATTAGCCGGTGTTTACGGCATGTGGCAGTTGCATGAACTGGGTGTGCATAAAGCAAAAGAGCACAAAAGCGCTCACGTTCAGATCGTGTTTGCACTGTCACTTTGCGGACTCTTCATCAGCAAAACATTCTGGGTTATCGCTTTGGTTATCGCATTGGCGAACTGGAAACATATTGGTCAATCACTGAGTGATGTGATTCGCCGTGGTGTTCAGCCTAAACAAGATACGACCAATACAGAGACTGCCACAGTCCAAGTATCACCTGAACAAGCGGTAACAGAGCCGTCTGCAGTAGAGCAATCTTCAAAAGAACAGGCTTCAGAAGAAAAGACTCCAACAACACCATCCGCTACAGAAAAAGAGGTCGCATAATGAAAGAGATGATGATCCCATACATCCTAATTGTATGGTCGCTATTTGCGACAGGCGCACTTAAGAAGAACTTCAAGAACTACACATGGGCTGCCATTGGCGGCGTAACGATTCTTGCGGTATTAGCAGTAATCTCTCGCTTGTGGGCACCCGTTGATTTAACCAACTCAACCACAGTGAAAGCACCACACGCGGTGATGTCACCAATCTTTGGCCAACAGATCGACCAAGTACTTGTTGAGCACAACCAAATGGTTAAAGAAGGCGACGTAATTTACACACTCGTCGACATCGACTCTGCCGCAGATAAAGCAAAGATCGAATCTTCAATTGTTCAGAAAGAAGAAGAGATCAAGCAAATGAATCGCGACTTAGAGCGTGCTGAAACGTCACCTGAAATCTTCAATATGCGTGACGTAGAAAAGTACGACTCTGATCTTCGAGTGCTGCATGCTGAACTTGTGTCGTTAAAAGCCGATTTACAAAAAGTAAATTGGGCGCAAGAGAAAAAGACCATTAGAGCGGAGTTTGACGGTCAGGTTTCGATAGTGAATATTGCTGAAGGTTCTGTTATGGGTAACATGCACCTCTACAACACCAGCAAAAAATTCCTTGAGATGCGTATTTCAGACCAAACTTACAACTATGTCCAAGTTGGAGACTTCGCTGAGTTCTTCGTTGATGCATACCCAGGCCACGTGTTCCGAGCAAAAGTACACAGCTTTAATGCCGGTACCGGTGAGTCGAGTATTTCTCCACTTCAGGGGCCACAAAGCGTCGGTCAACACGTGGTAAGAAACGGCAATGGTTTAGGTCGTACTATCGTGCTTGAGATCATAGAACCAGAAGGTTACAACATCCCTATTGGTTCAACTGGCGCGGCTTGGATCTCGGCTGAGAAGCCGCATCCGTTCTGGGGCTTCATCGATGTAATCGGCGCAGCAACGGTTCGCCTACAATCTTACAAGTCATACTTAGGTGCTTGGTAAACAATTAAGCTCTTAGTAAACGATTAGCTCTTGGTAAGCAATTAAGCATTCAATGATGTGACTGTTATTCACTCGTATAACAGCCACTCATGAACTAGCGACTAATTGTAAAACAAATGCCCTGAATTTCAGGGCATTTTTGTATCTGTTGCAAGCTCATTTACTAATTGATTTAGATCAAAATTAATCGCCAATACAATCGTTGATCAAATAAATCATCGAAAAAACGATATATTGAAATATTATTAGCGCGTAGATAGCGACCTCCCCCACCTCTATCATTTGGCTCAAGAAATCCAATTCCTGTATCCAAATATAAGGTCACTACCATGACTAATACACTCAAAAAAATGGCGCTTCCTGTTGCTATCGCGAGCGCTCTATTTGCTTCTGGTTTTGCATCTGCAACGCCAACTGTAGAAGCGACATCGAAAGTAGGCCAAGAACTTCAGACAGCAAATGCTGCGCAATACCAAAACATTGATCTTGATGCTCGCTACAAGAGTGAGGTTCTTTTCGAACACAAGTCAAACCTATTCTGGGGCAAAGGCGAGCGCATCCAAGTTGTATCGAAAACGGGCGACTCTCTGGCTTACACAGAAGAATCTGATCACGTTCATCCAATTCTCACCAAGCACGGTCGTAAAATGGACCAAGCAATCATCAAAGTGGATGACAATATTTATCTTGGTTACGGCTTCGGTCTAGACACTCCTGTCATGATCGAAGGTACGGACGGCATCATCATTGTTGATCCAGGCGAGTCGGTAGAAATGGCTCAATCGGTTAAAGAACAGTTCCGTCAAATCACAGACAAGCCGGTTAAAGCCATCATCTATTCTCACAACCACATCGACCACATCTCTGGTGTGCGTGCATGGGTGACTGATGAAGAAGTAGCATCAGGCGAAGTAAAAATCATCGCTGAAGAAGGCCTAACCGCAGCAGTGGCTAACTGGTCTTCAAACCTAGGTACTCTATTTGGTCACCGTACTTCTTACACAGGTGCTAAGCACGTAGAAGAAGGTGAGCACGGCACAGTAAACGACGGCCTTGGTCCACGTTTCATGCAAGGTGCTATCTCGTTCATTGAACCAAACCTGCTTGTACCAAGCCAAAGCCACATCGAAATCGAAATTGCTGGCGTTAAGATGCACATCGAGAACGTGCCATCTGAAACTAAAGATGAGTTAGTGGTTTACTTCCCAGAGCAAAAAATCCTGCACGCGGCTGAAGTACTTCAAGGCGAAAACTTCCCTAACCTTCACACCATCCGTGGTACTAAATTCCGTGACCCATCAATGTGGTTCAAGGGCATCGACGTAATGCGTAAGTTCGACACTGAGATCATGATTAACTCTCACGGTCGTCCTGTTGAAGGTAAAGAAGCGGTATCTGACGTATTAACGGCCTACCGTGATGCGATTCAATACACGCATGACCAAACAATCCGTTACATGAACAAAGGTATGACGCCAGACGAGCTAGTTGAAGTGGTTAAACTTCCTAAGCACCTTGCTGAGCACCCTTGGTTAGGTGAGCACTACGGTACCGTTGCGCACGCCGTGCGCCAGATTTACGTAGGTTACAACGGTTTCTTCGAAGCGGATCCATGGCAGCTAGAGCCAATGGCTTACGAGCAACGCGCTAAAGCATTCGTAGAGATCATGGGCGGTCGTGACAACATCCTTACTACTGCACAAGCAGCAATTAAGGCTGAGAACTACACATTTGGAGCAGAAATTCTTTCTTACCCAATCACGGTAAACAAGCAAGATATGGAAGCTCGTGAGATGAAAGCACAAGCTTACAAAGCATGGGCTGCAGACCAAGTGAACATCAACTGGCGTAACTGGGCGCTTAACGCGGCGGCAGAACTAGAGAACAAACGTGACTTCTCTAACATGATCAGCTTCGCTTCTGTTGACGTTCTTACTGCGCTACCAAGCAAGCAGATCTTCGACATGATGACTTCAACACTTATCGCAGAAAACTCGTTAGACGTGAACATGATGCTAACTTACAACTTCTCTGATACGAACGAAGCATTCACTATCGAAATTCGCAACGGTATTGCTCAGTTACACGAAGAAGCAGTGAAAGGCGCAGACGTTCAAATCGACACCACTCGTGCAGTATTGAACCAAATCTTGATTGCAGGTCCAAACGCTCAACAAGTGATTGGTACCAACCTACAGTCTGGTGCATTCACGTTCTCGAATGGCGACATCAAAGGCTTCGGTCAATTCATGAGCTACTTCGATAAGCCAATGACTCCAGAAGAGATCATGCTCATTGTTCGCTAATAGCGAGCTCGAACGGTCACTCTTTGGCGATAGATCTTCGACGATGGCTCTTTGACGAAAGCTACTTAGCAAACAATCTCGCTAAATAGCTAACAGTCCGATTAGCTGACCGCTTCACATGGATGACAAACAAATACAGGGACCCTTTGTGGTCCCTTTTTTGTCGTCAGATTCTTAATCCTGTTATAGGTCTCGATAACCATTATGTTAAAACGATTTGCTTTGATTCTTTCACTCACCTCTTCACTCACGTTTGCCTGTGGTCTTCACCAAGATACCGGATTTAGTTTAGTGACAGAGCCAGGTTCGCTCGAGGTGTTTGGCAACATCATCACAGCCAGACAAGACGATGAATTCAACAACCTCAATAAGCCGGATCACTTTCGAGTCTTTGCCATCAAAGCCGCGCTTGCGAAACCCCACCCAAGCAAAATTGAGTTCAACTTATTCGAAGCGATTAAAGGTCATTACAGCCAAGTGAAGTTTGAGAAGGGTGTCGATGTGTCAGGCAGAGATACTTTGCCTACCGAGGAAGATCTATTACTGATTACGGAACTCGATGTGTTCGATGCGCTAGCAACGGGCACCATCTCTTGGGATCACGCGACACTAAACGGCTTAGTGATCATCAACGGCCCACAAGATAAACGAGAACAGCTTGAAGATTGGCTTGGTGATATTTTTGAAGGGTAATAGCTTAAAGCAGAACAGATAAAATAAAGCGGAACAGATAAAAGGTCGTCAAACCCTCGGACTTCAGAACATTGAGGGTTCAACGACAAACTTAAGTCAAAAAAGCGTAGGGAACGGAATCAACTCCAGTCCCAGCACGCCACTGATGCTCATTACCACCAGCAGAGAGACCTTGAAGACGGTCTTTGACCACTGGATGTAGTTGAGGCAATCGACCTTACGGAATGTCACTTTGGTCCACATAAAGCAAACTGCTGCCGACACCGCGAGGTATTCATAGCCAGCTTCCCCGAGTAGGAACAGCGCCAACGAGACTGCGCCAAACGCTACCACATAGGCTTTCATGTGTTGATGTGCTTTGTCGACGCCCTCTTTCACCGGTAACACAGGAATGCATGCATCTCGATAATCTTGTATACGGAACATCGCGATCGCGTACGAGTGTGGCATTTGCCATAAGCAGAACATCACAAACAACAATACCGCTTCAAGGCTGATGTAATTAGTCACCGCCAAGTAACCCACCAATGGCGGAACCGCTCCCGAAATACTGCCGACTAAAGTGCCGTAAACCGATGTTCGCTTGTACCACATGGTGTAGAAAAAGACGTAAAACACATAGCCAAGCAACACCATGACCGCAGAGATCGGATTAGCGAACTGAAACAGAAGCGCTGTACCTGAGAGCAGTAAAACCAAGGCATAGACAAACGCGACGTCTGTATTGATGTTGCCCTGAACCAATTCTCGATTTTGTGTGCGCTTCATCTTTTGGTCGATGTCTCGATCAAAGATGTTATTCACCACACAACCTGATGCAATCACAAGTCCCACACCCGCTAATGTTGTCAGTAACAACATCGCATTGGCTGGTTCTGTTTTTGCGGCGAGGAAGAACCCCGCCGCAACAGAAATCAGGTTGCCGAAAATGATGCCCGGTTTGGTGATAGACAGATATCTTTTCAGCATACCCTAGCCTACAACTTCATGTTGACGTTCATGTTGTAGATGATCCATACCGAGCCAGCGATAAGAATCAATACAACAATGGCGGTAAACATCAGTGACACCAAGTTCCAACGCCCATCGGAAGATTTCGCTTCCATGTGCAAGAAGTACTTAAAGTGCACAAAGATTTGCACCAGCGCACAGCCGAACAAGATCACATAAGTTTCCGTGCTTGGTAGCGCATGTGCCCACACGATGTAGAACGGAATAATGGTGAGAATCAGTGACGCAATAAAGCCTTTCACATAATCCGTTGCACCGCTGTCTAGATGCTGTTCCATTACATCACCCCCATTAAGTACACGATGGTAAATACACAAATCCAAACAATATCAAGGAAGTGCCAGAACAAGCTCAAGCACTGGAAACGCATCGACATGTTGTCGTTCAAGCCTTTGGTTGAAAGCTGGTGATACGCCACCGCCATCCAGATAAGACCGAACGTTACGTGCAAACCGTGTGTACCAACCAAGGTAAAGAACGCTGAAAGGAACGCACTCTCTTGAGGACCATAACCTTCTGCAATCAAGTGGTGGAACTCATACACTTCCATACAGATAAAGGCTAAGCCCAATACGAAAGTCACTTTGATCCATCGCTTCAGTCCTAAAACATCTTTACGCTTCATTGCAATCATGCCAAAGCCAAAGGTGATACTACTGAACAGCAGCATCATTGTTTCGACAAACACAAATGGCAGTTCAAAGATGTCTTTACCTGTCGGCCCTGCAATTGATCCACTCTCAAGCACGGCATACGTCGCGAAAAGCGTGGCAAACAGGACACAGTCACTCATCAAGTAAACCCAGAAGCCAAACAATTTATTGCCGGCAGCTTCGTGGTGATGATCATGCGAGTGTGCAAGATCATAAGTGTGTGACGGAGTATTAGCTTGCATACGTCGTCTCCAAATCATCTTTATTTTTGTTGTTATCACTGTCACCGTCAGCGCTGTTACCACGACCAGAGTTGTCGCCTTTCACTGACTGTTTCTTCGCTTCTTCAAGCTGTGCACGTCGAGCTGCTTCAATCGCTTTGATCTCTTCAACTTCCACGTAATAGTCCACATCGTCGTTGTAGCTGTGTTGAATACACGTCACCACGATGCCCACTAGGCTTGCCGCCGCTAGCCACCAGATGTACCAAATCATTGCGAAGCCAAATGCCAACGCCCATGCAGACACATAAATGCCTGTCGGTGTGTTCTTCGGCATGTGAATACGTTCGTATTCTTCTTCCTGAGTTGGATCAAACTCACCACTTTGCTTTTGATACCAGAACGAATCGATCTCATCGCCCTTAGGCAGTTTTGCGAAGTTGTAGAACGGCGGTGGTGAAGACGTTGCCCATTCGAATGTGCGTCCGCCCCACGGGTCACCCGTTAGATCTCGGTTTTGGTCGCGGTCACGAACACTCACGTAAATCTGCACGAACTGACAAACAACACCCATCGCAATCACACCCGTACCTGCAGCCGCAACCGCCAGTAGAGGGAAGAACTCAGGGTTGATGTCTTGGCTCAAACGACGCGTCATGCCCATAAAACCAAGTGCGTAAAGTGGCAAGAACGCCATCAAGAAACCGATGATCCAGCAGTAGAACGCGCGTTTGCCCCAAAGCTCGTTCAGAGTGAAACCGGTCGCTTTCGGGAACCAGTAACCAATTGCAGCAAAACAGCCGAAGACCACGCCACCGATGATTACGTTGTGGAAATGCGCAATCAAGAATACCGAGTTATGCAGAATGAAATCTGCGCCCGGAACTGCCATTAATACACCCGTCATACCACCAACGGTAAAGGTGATTAGGAATCCGACTGTCCACATCATTGGTGTGGTAAAGCGGATACGACCTTTGTACATGGTGAATAGCCAGTTGAAGATCTTAACCCCGGTTGGGATAGAGATAATCATGGTAGCGATGCCAAAGAAGGCATTCACATTGGCGCCAGAACCCATGGTGAAGAAGTGATGCAACCAAACCACAAACGCTAAAATCGTGATCGCCACCGTCGCCCATACCAGCGAGGTATAACCAAACAGTTTTTTGCGAGAGAAGGTTGCAGTCACTTCAGAGAACACACCGAAGATAGGCAAGATTAGGATGTACACCTCAGGGTGTCCCCATGCCCAAATCAAGTTCACATACATCATCACGTTGCCACCAAGGTCATTGGTGAAGAAGTGCGTGCCGATGTATCTATCCAAAGTCAGTAACGCGATGGTGACCGTTAGGATTGGGAAAGAGATGATGATCAGGATGTTGGCACACAGAGATGCCCAAGTGAACACTGGCATCTTCATCATTGGCATAGATGGAGTACGCATGCGTAGAATAGTCGCGAAGAAGTTCACACCCGTTAACGTGGTACCCACACCGGATATTTGCAGCGCCCATATCCAATAATCGACCCCGACTCCCGGGCTCGCCTCAATGCCAGACAGCGGCGGGTACGCCAACCAACCCGTACGGCCAAACTCACCTAAGCCAAGCGACATGTTGGTTAGGATAATACCCACCACAAACAGCCAGAAGCTCAAGTTATTCAGATAAGGGAATGCAACATCACGAGCACCAATTTGCAGCGGCACGATGATGTTCATCAAGCCTATAACCAATGGCATCGCGACGAAGAAAATCATGATCACGCCGTGAGCCGTGAAGATCTGGTCATAGTGATGTGGCGGTAAATAGCCCGTCTCACCAGCTGCAGAAAGCAATTGCTGACTGCGCATCATGACCGCATCGGCAAAGCCACGAACTAACATCACCATCGCAACCGCAATGTACATGAAGCCCAGTTTTTTGTGGTCTACAGATGTAAACCATTCATTCCAGAGGTATTGCCACTTACCGACTTTAGTGACCGCGTACACCACTAAAGCACCCACCAAAGCGATCATGGTTAAGGTGACCAAAATAATGGGTTCGTGGTAGGGAATTGAGTCTAGAGTTAATCTTCCAAACATGACGATTATCCTTGGGTTTCCGGCAGACAGTTCATTGAACCAGGGTGCTGGGTCACGACATCAGTGAATAAAAATGGTGGGATACTAGAAAACAGCGTCACAGGTTCAGCCACACTTGGCGCGGCCAATGAACGGAACTGCTCCCAATCTTCAATACGATCAGGACTTGCTTTCACTTTCTCTACCCAGTTTAAAAACGCCACTTGATCAGGCATGGCCGATGCGGTGAATTTCATCTGAGAGAACCCTTTGCCACTGTAGTTCGAAGCAAAACCTTTGAAGTCGCCTTCGTGGTTTGCAATCAAATTCAACTTAGTCACCATTCCCGGCATCGCGTAGATCTGCGAACCAAGACGCGGGATAAAGAACGCGTTCATGATGTTGTCTGAAGTCAGCTTAAACGTCACCGGAACATCTTTCGGGAACGCAACATAGTTAACCGTCGCAATGTTTTGCTCCGGATAGATGAACAGCCATTTCCAGTCCAGAGAGACCACTTCGATCACCATGGGTTTAACGTCACTTTCCAGAGGCTTAGATGGCTCCAGTTCGTGAGTTGTTCGCCAAGTGATGGTGGCTAGAATCGCAATAATGATGATTGGAATTGTCCATACCACTATTTCAATTTTGGTCGAGTGTGCCCAGTCTGGTGCATACTCTTCCGTGGTATTGCTTTCGCGGTATCGGTAAGCAAAGTAGATGGTCATCAGAATTACTGGGATGACGACAATCAACATCAGCAACAGAGCCGTGATAATCAGCTCTTTTTCCTGAACGCCAACGCTACCTTTTGGGTCGAGCAATGCGGAGTTACATCCTTCGAGCATCAGAATGGTTCCCAGCAAACCAATCTTCGACAAATTTGTCCTCGATAAAATGCGTTTATATCTTGAAGCTTCCATTAACTTTCTCGATGGTTATCCAGCCTCAGAACGAACGCCTAAGTACTGGTTGTCATGATCATTAGAATATTTATGTGTTGAGCATGTGAAACGCCGCATCTCAAAAAGCAATGCAATAGAGCCCGTTACTGCTGGGTTAAAACCACACAGAAAACATGACTTAATTGTTACACTTTGAAATACATTGTTACATTTGGCGCATTATGAAGAGTTGAATTTGAAAGCTCACCAAACAAACTTGGAAACTAACCTTCCATTTATGGATGCGAAAACTAAGAAGTAGAAGACGATTAAGACACACACCAGCAGCGTGCTACATGGGTGAGACCAGTGCTGACAAGGGATTTAGAAAAAGCAGATAAACACTCACGCGTCACCACAGCTCAGGGCAAGTTCAAGGTACATTAGAAAGAGCGAATAAATAGAAGTGTGACGCCCGTCAAGATTGTGAATTCACATACCATTTACAAGGTATTCACTGGTTAGATTATTCAAAACACCCACTCATTCACCAGCAAGATAACCAAGCATTCATCGATGCACTAATGTGACGAATTGAAAGAATATAATGACTAACAGAAAGAATATTGTGGCTAACAGAAAGGATAATTTGACTAATTGAGGGCGTAATAGCGGTGAAAAGAACAACAGAATGGTAGGAATTGGGATGAATTTATCGAGAATAACAACACCATAATCGAGCCAGATACGGCTCGATTATGGGCAATTGAAGAGCAGTTAAATTGAAAGACAGTTACGCAGCTTGAGTCGCGATGGTTTTTCGCTGATTTCGAGTCATCAAGTGATAAACCACCGGCACAAAGTAGAACGAGATAAGCGTGGTTAACACGGTACCGCCCACAATCGCGACCGCAAACGGAGGCCAGAAACCACCGCCAGCAATGATCAATGGCATAAAACCGCCCACGGTTGTGATCGTGGTTGAACTGATATGTCGAGTACACGACATAACGGCCTCAACGACTGCATCGACATTCCCGGAGGAAGCCTCTTTATCGAGTTTCAATTCGGTCAGAATCACAATGGCCGCGTTAATCGCTAAGCCTGCAATCCCGAGCATCGCGATAATCACCGTAAAGCCAAACGGATAACCGAAAATCCACACCGACAACAACCCTAGCCCACCCGCCAATCCTGCTACCATGAAGATGATGCTGCTCATTCGGAACGAGTTAAACGACATCACCACCACCAACACCATCAATACCACCACGACTGCGACGTTCGAGATCAGGCTGTTGACTGAATTATCTCGTTCAGCAGATTCACCACCAAAACCAATCGTATAGCCCGATGGCATCTGATAGCTTTCTAGGCGTTTTTGGAATTCATTGAGCACGGTTTGAGGCAAGACTCCCGCTTCAATATAACCCTCAATGGTATTCACACGTTGCCCATTTCTACGCGTAATCGCACCACGACTTGTGGTCAGTTCAAGCTCAGCTAAGGTAGACACATTGATACCCGTAGAATAGACATCAGAGCTTATCGGCAAACGAATATTACTCAGGTGAGCCAAGTTTTCACGCGCATCATCCGCAACACGAACACGGATTGGCACCGACTCACTCCCCTCAATCACAGAGCCACTTTCACGACCTGTCAGCGTGGTTTGCAACATGCCAGCAAACTGGTTCAATGAAATACCATTCAGCTTTGCGGTGTCTTCATCGACTTTCAACCACACCTTAGGCGTACCCGGTTGCAGCGTTTCCCTTGTGTGCGTGACATGAGGAACACCTGCCAAAATTAGACGAACATCTTCACCAATCGCTTTTAGGGTATCGAGGTTTTCACCGTAAACTCGCAGTTCAACGGGCGCAGTAAATGGAGGCCCTTGGTTGAGCTTACGTACCAAGATTTGTGCTTCCGGAACCTCTTCATCCAACACCTTTTGCAGCTCAGGAATCAGCGCATTGGCTTGGTCAAAGTTCTCTGTTTTCACCATCGCTTGCGAGAAGTATGGCGCGTTGTTTTGCCTTGCTTGTAGGTTGTAATAGAAGGATGGGAAGTTTGCGCCCACCAGCCAATCGATACGCTCCACTTCGGGGTAACGATGAATGATGTCGTCTATTTTTTCAGAGGTGTTTTTGGTGGCGTAAATG
Source organism: Vibrio sp. 10N.247.311.51 (assembly GCF_041467855.1). Lineage (NCBI taxonomy): Bacteria > Pseudomonadati > Pseudomonadota > Gammaproteobacteria > Vibrionales > Vibrionaceae > Vibrio > Vibrio sp. 10N.247.311.51. The sequence goes on from NZ_JBFSVK010000002.1 coordinate 115,472, forward strand.
CTCGCTTGAGGTGGCATGTAAACCTGAATCTCAAACATGTCTCGGTCTGATGGCGGGAAGAATTGCTCAGTCAGCTGAGACATACTCCAGTAGCCAGTAAACGGAACCAACAGCACCAAAGCAATCGTGATGATTGGATGCGTTACGCCAAAGCGGACAGAAGACGAGAACCAGCGCGTCAAAGCCGGGATTCTCAAACCCGTCATGTACCAATGGTGCTGCCCTTTCTTGTCTACATCACTGAGTTGTTTCGGCAGTAGCTTGGTCGCCAAGCCCGCAATTAAGGTGTGCGAGATAATGTAAGAACCGATCAATGAGAAAGAAACGGTAATCGCAATACCACCGACGAACTCACCCGATGCACCCGGCATCAAGATAATCGGGGCAAACGCCAACACGGTAGTTAAGGTTGAGCCTAATAACGGCACCCATAAATGCTTCAATGCGTTCATGGTTGCTTCAGCTCGTTGTTGTCCTTTTAAACGATACGCTTGAATGGTGTCGACCATTACCACCGCGTTATCGACCATGATCCCGAGCGCCACAATTAGGCCCGTCACCGACATTTGGTTAATCGGCACACCGGTCATTTTCATGATCGACAGGGTCAGTAATGAAGTTAACGGCAGAGAAATGGCGACTAAGATCGCGGCACGTACGCCTAAAGTGACAAACAGAACAATCAAGATCAGACCGAAACCGATCATCAAGCTTTTGCCTAAATCGTCTAAGCGAGTCTCGGTATAACCTTGCTGATTAAAGAGCACTGTCACCTTAACGTTACTTGGTAACTCTTGCTCAAATTTGCCAATCAGAGCATTGGCTCTCGACGTCCAGTTATCGACTCGCAGATCAGGGTGCATTCTTGCCGCGACAATCACCCCCGGCTCGCCGTCAATAATCGCAATTTGGTCTTGTGGGGTTTTCTCACCACGTTTCACAGACGCAATATCTTCCATGCGAATGATGTGACCATTGCTGTCGGTAGCGATTGGGACTTGCTTGATACGTTCAATGGAATCCAGTTCAGATTCAATTTCCAAACCAAAACGGGAATAGGCACTGACCAATTCACCCGCAGAATTCTTGGCGTCTGCCCCTTCTAGCGACTCAGCGATATTGGCACTTGATCGCCCTAACGCCGCAGCATCGGCCGTACGCAAACTGATTTGAATCTCTTCTTGCGGCATCCCGTATTCATCAACGAATTCGGTACCCGACAAGGTTCGTAACCGCTTGGCGAGCTCTTTGGCATAACGGCCCAGAGTTAATCTGTCAGGCTCGCCTGCACCAGACCAAGTTAGAGATGCGATGGTCGTGAAAGCATAGGTATGGTCGCTATCGAGATCGGGAGATTGAGAGCCCGCAGGCAAAATGGATTCGATGTCAGATAACTTGTCGCGAGCTTGGGACCAGACGGGTTCTGGCTCGGTGATGGTGTCATTAAGTTCTAGCGTGACAATCGATACGCTCGGCCTAGAGGTTGAGCTCACCAGTTTAACTTCACTCAGCTCACGCAGTTTGTTCTCAATCACCTCAGTGACCAAGGTTTCTACACGTTCGGCACTGGCACCGGGAAAGCTGGTTGTGATGTTTGCATAACGGTTGATGATTACTGGGTCTTCTGCACGAGGCAGTGTCATGAACGCAGAAATACCACTCACCATCAGTAGCGCCGTCATCAAGATGAGCAGTCGAGTATTGGAAATAGTCTCTATGATTTTCATACTATTCCCTATTCAGCAGCAGTGCTTACTGGCTTCACGGTTTGGCCCGGAACCAAGCGATGTAAACCACTCGCAATAACCTGCTCACCATCTTCAATCGCACCACTCACGTACGCTTGTTGATTGTTGGCAAACAACACTTGAACACTTCGGCGCTCAACTTTGTTGTCTTCACCAATCACAAAGATGTTCCACACACCGCGTAGGCCGTCAATCAAACCCGTTAATGGCACCCAGTAGCCTTGGTCGTCAATCTGTTCGTCAAATTTCAGATAGGCAAGTTGCCCTTCTAATACCGACGATTGTTCAGGAAAAAGATAACGCAAACCGACACTGCGAGACTGTGTGTCGACCATTGCGCCCGGATTCAACAGGCTCACAGCGAATTCATCTCGCCCGACGCGAATACTTGGTGCGGAAAGTGAAGTAACCTTTTTCATTTGATGGGCAGGGATACCGATGAAGGCCTCTTTCCCTTCAGAGGCAAGCAGTGTAAGAGTTGGATTCCCTACATTCACTACATCTCCAAGCGAGACATAGCGGGTTGCGATGGTCCCTGAATATGGCGCACGAACTGTCGATTTCACCAACTTCAATTGATTGCCTTTTACCGAGGCATCAATACGCAGCAAGTTCGCCTGCAATACGCGTTGCTCACTGGTTAGTGAATCAATCTCCGCTTCGGCACTGAAGCCTTTCGCTTTCAATGAACGTTGACGTTTTAGGTTCGCCGCAACAAGGCTCAGTTGAGCTTTCACTTCTTCTGCTTGCGCTTTTAGCTGGCTCGATTCAGTCTGTAACAGTTGAGTGTCTAATCGAATAAGGGGTTGACCTTCGGTTACTATGTCACCGACATCAACCAGAATCTCATTCACTTTACCTGCCAGCTCGAAACCTAAATTAGCTTGCTGACCTGCCTTAACCACACCAACATATTCACGCTGCACTGCATAAGAGGAAGACAGCGCTAAGGCCATCGTTTCTACAGTTAAAATGGTTTGGACGCTCGAAGCCGTTTGATTGGTTGAATCAACCGAATCTTGGGCTTGTTCCTTTTCGCCACATCCAACAAGAAAAGCCGATAGAGACAACGCCACCGCACTTCCTTTCATCAATTTATACATACTTCCTGTTCCTATGCGGTACTCAATCCTATTCTTTTTTTAGACTAACCAAACCAAACTAGACTGTCTAGTTTGATTGTGTTAAAAATAAGTTTCATCGTTAATGATTGATAAAACCATCACAAAAAGCATAATGCTTAACGCAGAACGAAATGCATTGAACTGAGCAACACCAAGTACCAAGCAATGAGAAACAGCACGTGACTAAAATCATCAAGAGTGAACAGAAGAGATCGCAGATCTTAACCGCAGCAAGCCAGCTTTTCTCTGAACATGGCTTCAAGATCAATATGGATCAGATAGCCAAAGCAGCGAACGTTTCCAAGCAAACGGTCTACTCTCACTTTAAAAACAAAGACGAACTTTTCGAAACCTGCATGCAAACCAAGTGTGCCGAGCGTGAACTCAGCCCTTCTGCTTTTGACATGAATGCCACTTTGGAAGAAGAATTGGTGAAGTTTGGTGTGAAGTTTCAAGATTTGTTACTTGATGAGCAGTCTAGACAGACCTTTCAAAATGCGGTGAGCCAATCCAACACGCACCCAGAGATCGCTTCGATCTACCTAGAAACAGGACCGCAAAAAACCACCCTTTTGCTCGCCGATTATCTACAAAGCAAAGTGGACTCGGGTGATTTGATCTTATCAACATCAAGCTCGCCGATCATTGCAGCAAGACAGCTACTGCTGATGTTCCATGGTAAGTCGGCGTATTGGGGATTCTTCGGACACGAAAGCGGTGAGTCTGAGCAAGAAAGGCTTCTCTACACCAAAGAGTGTGTCGCGCTGTTCTTAAACGGCAATCAGCCTCGTTAGTCTTAAATATTTAACCGTTAGCCAGCCATAGAAGCTGACTCAAGAAGCAGTTCATAGAAACGTTTTGCGGCTGGGCCTGTCTTGGCCCCTTTTGGCAGAGTCAGATGCAGCGGAACGTGATACCCACTGCCATTTTCGACATTGAGCACCGTCAGCTTGTTCCCACCTCGACTTTCCACAATGTGCTTTGGTAATCGGCAGTAACCCACACCCTGCTCTACCGCACCAAACGCATGGTCGAAATTATCTACCGTAATGCGCTGACTCGACTTCAACCACCCCACATCCTGTTTGTTGCCTTGGCTTTTAGCGCCTTGACTGGATCGTGCACCTAAATCCCTCACCACAATTTGTGGCAAAAACGACAATTGATTCAACGACACAGAAGCAGCACTAGCTAACGGATGTGAACTCGCAACAACAGGCTCCATCATAGTAAAGCCAAAAGCCTCAGCAGAATGATTGGTGACAGGCAGATTGATGATGGCAACATCAGCGAGCTCTTGAGTGACCATTTCCGTCGTCTTTGACAACGACGTTTCCATCACCTGAATCGATGTTGTGCTGTTCTCCGCCATAAATTGCGCCATCGGTTTGTATAGACGTTCAAGACAACACAAATGATCCACGGCGACCACGATTTCAGACTCGACGCCTTTCGCCAGCTGTTCACTGATAAGTTCCAACTCTCTCGCCTGTTCCAACATGCTGCTTGCACGGCGCAACAGTGATTTGCCATCTTCCGACAGCACCGCTCTGCGACCTTCAACTTGCACCAAAGACACACCCAATTGATCCTCCAATTTTCTCAAAGCATAAATCAGCGTGGTATGGCTCTTATTCAATTGCACGGCCGCCGCCTGAATGCTGCCTGCGCGGTCAATTTCGTAAAGCGTTTGCCATTGGTCTAGGGTGGTCTTTAATCTCATCGGTCTAAAATCCTGACAGTTAATGGCAATATTATGAACTTTTCTGTCTGTTTTTTACAGGTAATATGAGTTTCAACAACAAACGAGAATGGCTTGTTTGTCTTGAACACCTATTTGTTAATGGAATTTTTTAAACGGAATTTGCTAAACAGAATTTATTAAACGGAGAAACACCATGAAACTACTACAAGTTGATTTTGAATTTTCAGGCCCTTTCGGTGAAGAGATGTCAAACGCACTCGTTGACCTAGCAAAGTCGATTAACAACGAACCGGGCATGATCTGGAAAATCTGGACAGAGAACGAAGCAGAAAAACTGGGGGGCGGCGTCTACTTATTTGAAGATCAGCTGAGTGCTGAAACCTATCTAGCGATGCATGCTGCTCGCTTAAAAGAGATGGGTGTACAGGAAGTACGTGGTGTGATTTTTGACGTCAATCAGCCATTAACTACCATTAATAAAGGCCCAATCAACGCTTAACGCATCGCTCATTCGCTCATTCACTCATTCACTCACTCCTGTATTGAGCAAAGAGACAGATTAGCGATATCACCAAGTTGAAAAAGAGATCGACACAATGAACAACAAAATATTCTTGAGCTTACACGGCATCATTTACGCAGGGTTTGCCTTCGCGCTGTTTTTCCTACCCACCGTTATGTGGCCAATGTACGGCGTAGAGATCAATGATAAGTACGCTTACTTTCTCTCTCAACACACCAGTATATTTTTGGGTGGTATCGCTGCAATAAGCTGGCTGCTTAGAGACATTGAACCTGGCGTGTCCGCTAAAAAGCTCATCCAAGGATTGGTGGTTACAAATATGCTTGGCGCCATCATCACATTGTATGCGGCGTTTACAGGAATATTTGTTGGCTTCGGCTGGAGTGATCCGGCGTTCTTCCTGTTTCTATCAATACTGAGCGTGTTGCAGGTTCGCAAGCAAGCTTAACTAACCAATGAGTTCAGATAGCACAAACAAAAAAACACTCGGTATAGACCGAGTGTTTTCGTATTAAATCGTTAACTTTAACGTCAGGCTATGAGCGACCAAGCATACGACTTAGCGTGCCATCTTTATCGACAAACTGATGCTTCAATGCGCCTAATACATGCAGAGCAAGTGCCACCATGATCAAGTTCACTGAATTTACATGAACGAAAGAAGCCGCAGACTGTAACCATTCGGTTTTTTCACCAGCAGCGATAAGCTCGAACCCAAACACGTCTAATGCACGTCCACCTGCAACACTCATCACAGCTCCAGAAATTGGCATCGCCAACGTCACTAACAACAAGAAATGGTGAATGCTTTTCGCTGCGATTTCTTGTGCTCTCGTCAATACGGCAACACTCTCAATTGCGCCCTCTTTAAAACGCCATACCAAGCGTGAAAGTGCGACAACTAAAACAATCAAACCCAACGATTTGTGCAGCCCCATTAACTCGCCTTTTTCGGGGCCTCGCGGCATGCCTTCAAATTGAAGTCCAATAACAAACACGACAAGGAACAAAATACCGGTAAGCCAATGGAAAATAACAGTCTTTTTCGATAACGATTTACTCATGATGACCAATTTATGTCTCTAATAATGACGCTATTTTCGCCTAATATCATTACACTTCATAGGGTAAATAAGTAAAGTTAGGTAAAGACCAAAAGAAGCCCAAAATCGTTACTTTGTGTGCTCGACAAAAATCAACTCGTCAGTGTTGAAGCCACGCTCTTTAGACATGCTTTTGAACTTCTCCATCACCTCTGGCGCAACTTCGGGTGTTCTTGAAAGCAGCCATAAGTAATCGGTATCTGGGCCAGAAACAAACGCGTATTGGTAGTCCTCTTTGTCCAATTCAAACACTACATAAGCACCGTAGAAAGGGCCAAAGAAAGACACTTTCAAATAGCCTTGTTCGCTGCCTTCAACAAAATACGCTTTGCCTTCTGCTTCGTTCCACTCCCCCTCTTCCGCCGAATAGCCTCGGTTAATCACCTTCACGCCGCCATCATCACGCAGACTATACTCAGCACTGATGTTGTCTAAGCCACGCTCAAACGAGTGATCCAAACGAGCCACTTCGTACCATTTCCCTAAATATCGATCCAACTCGAACTGTTGAACGGGCTTAACGGTTTCGGGCATGCCGACACAACCACCCAATAAGATCACGCTAAGCAGCAATAATATTTTTTTCATCCTAACCTCGACTTGTTTTTATTAGTAATGCGAGTAAGTCTCGTGAAAACATAAACTTACATCCCTGGTAATACGTTAAATCCATTTTTATAGTTCACTTAACTGTAATTTATTCAGAATCTTATGTGAATCGTTTAGTCTGCGAATGAATCAATGACGTTTCATTGCTATTCGATATTGAGTCGGCGTCACCTGTTTATAGGATTTAAACTGACGATTGAAGTTGGCTTGGTTGTCGTATCCCACTTTCTCCAAGATCAAACTGACAGGCAATGAGGTATTAATCAGCAAGTCGCACGCAACATTCAATCGGATCTTTTTAAGCCGTTGACTGAAGCTCTCTTTATAGTGCTTTTGAAATAAACGCCTAACACTGCTCTCACTGATGTATAGGTGACTGGCTAAATCGTTAATCGAGATATCTTGAATAAAGTGATTCATTAAGAAGGCTTCGACCTTATCTAGCTTATCGCTGATCTCATCACCTTCATTGTCCTTAAAAATCGGGTTAATTAACTGCACCACCTCTTGGTCATCAAGTAATACCGAAAACAACGAGAATAAGGTGAGTAATTGTTGGTGTGGTGGTTTCTCCATCACCCTGTCTAACAATTCAGTCGCCTTCTCTGCCGAACTAGGAGAGAACTGCAATCCTTTCTTTGAGCCTTCCAGCAGTGCACGCAAAGGTTCAAGCTCTCGACAACTGGCTATCAATGGCTCTATCCAGTCTTTACGAAACCAAATCACATGCGTTTCACATACTCGTTGGTCATCCGTACTGTCGTCCGAATAAATAGCATGAGGCAAGTCCGGCCCAACCAAAATCATATGATTATGGAACACATCGCTTTGGTGATGCCCAATAAAACCATGACCAGTAAAGTGACGATGAATCGCTATCTCATACTCTTCATGTCGGTGCCAACCATAGCTTTTACTGTTCTCGACAATTTTCTTATAGCGCCAAGACATGCCAACTCGTTGTGGCACTTTTTCCAAGTAACCTTTCATTACGATACTCAATGACCTTTTAATATTGAAAGTATACGTAACAAACCACCCAAATCAGCACATTGACTGAAAAGTATTGAACATTGCGCTGAGGGTACTCTTCTCTTCGTCTCCGATAAATATACTGCAAGTGAACTTAAACAGGAGAGCAACTATGGACACTTTATTATTAAAAATTCGCGATATGATTCTCGCCACACGTCAGCAGTGGATCGGCGAGATCACCTACAGCCACAATATTAAAGGTGATCACACCTGGAAATTCTATGGCTATAACTCTTATGACGAATATAAGAAAGATCTGCGTAAGAGCCTAAGACAAGAGTCGTGATGAAAGGCTTATTCAAACCACAATTTATTGATTAATAGCGGTTTTTATTTGTCATTCATGTAGAGTTTCACACTTGCCACTCGCTTTCTATACTTATTAAACAGTGGAACATGGAAGACATAATAATGAATAACAAGCTCACTCTGTCACGCACTGCATGGATAGCATTACTCACAAGCTTTACCGCCGTAGCGCCGGTGCTTGCACAAGCCAACACCGTTGTCCAAGCGCAAACAGCAGTTCAAGCGCAAACAGCCGTTAAAAGCCAAAGTGCTGACCAAATTTTTATCAATGCTGATATATACGGGCATCGCGAGTCGGACTCTATCGTTACCCACAAAGGCAAGATCATCTTCATTGGTAACCAATCACAGGCGCAAACTTTTCAAGGGCAAAGCACTGATGTCATTGATCTAGGCAATGCCTTTGTCTTGCCGGGATTCATTGACAACCATAACCATGTGTTTGAAGCCGCCTCAGAGCTGGGTGGCAATTGTGAACTCGACTCTGAAGCAACATTAGAAGAGCAAATCCCTTACTTAGAAGCCTGTAAAATCAATGCTGATACCGATGGCAGAGGTTGGCTTATGGGCTATGGTTTTTCTTTGGAAGCGACGCTCGATAGCGACTCTGACTACACGCCACTAGAGATCATCGACAGTGTCTTCCCTAATCGCCCCGTGGTGCTTATGGAGCAGACTTCACACTCGATGTGGGTCAACTCAAAAGCACTAAAAATCGCTCGAATCAGCCAACAATCTCCGGACCCACAAGGCGGCGCTTATTTAAAAGACCAAGACAGCGGCAAACTCAATGGCATCTTATTAGACAATGCTGGCGATCAAGTGATGGAGATGGCTTGGAATAGCCAAAGCGACCTGTTTGAGCAAAGCTACCAAGGGTTAATGTTCGGACTTGAGGAAGCGGCAGTCCACGGCATCACCACCATTGGCGACGGTCGCATGTATTGGAAACGAGGTTGGTATGACGTTTGGCTAGAGGCCGAGCAAAATCAAGACTTAACGGCGCGCGTGTCGCTGCGTCCTTGGGTATACCCATCGATGGCAATACCTTCTCAATTAGAAGTCTTTGAGAAAATGCATTCCGACGATAAAAGCCGTCTGTTACTTGTCGATCAGGTGAAAATGTACAGTGATGGCATCTTTATCAATGGCACCGCCAAAACGCTCGCGCCCTACTTAGATACTTATCTGCCCCAATCTCCTAATGGCTTGAACTATATTCCGCCAGAACAAATGAAAGAGTGGTTAACTGCGCTCGAGAAAATCGGGTTTAGCGCCCATATTCATGCCATTGGTGATGGAGCGGTTCGTGAATCGCTTGATGCAATAGAAAGTATTCGCAAACAAGGTTCAACCAAACCCTACACCCTAACCCATGTCGAATTAATCAATGATGAAGATGTGCCACGCTTTCGCCAACTAGACGTGACCGCAGATTTCCAAGTCGGCTCTGATTACGTTGCAAGGCATCAACACCAATGGGCCGAAGCTTTCCTTGGTGCTCGCCGTGCTAAAGCCATGATGAACCTCGACGCAATACTCAAGACCGACGCGAATATCACATTAAGCAGTGATTGGAACGTACACGACATCAATCCTTTAGTCGGCATCGCGAACAGTTTGATTATGGGTAAAACAGGCCTAACCGATATCTACACCGCGATTGATGCTTACACGCTTAATGCAGCCAAAAGTATTGGAATTGAAGATGTAACAGGTTCTATTGAGGTAGGAAAATCCGCTGACTTCGCCATTCTCGACCGAGACATCACCACAGTGTCAGCAAGACAAATCGCTAAGACTCAGGTGTTGATGACGGTGTTACGCGGGGATGTGGTTTACGAAAAATAGAGCCAATTTGCGTATCGAATTGGTTATCGCAACTCAAACGAAAACGAGCCAGCTTAATCAGCTGGCTCGTCTGTTATTCACATAGGTATTTTAGTTCTGTTACGCGCTGGTCTCTTTAAGCGCTTTCACATTTGAATCTTGTTTGTCATCCAGAGCAAAGTAGATCTTCGATACAATCACTTCAGCAACCAGAATCGTAAATACCACTGCGAAGAAAGCAACCACGCCACCCCAAGGGCCTGTGAAGCTCACTTTATCTCCGAACAGGAGGTTAATCGCTTCTAGCATCACGAATTTTGAGCCCACCAAGATGATATAAGTGGTGATTGCTCGGTAAACCTTAGGTGCGGTGCCCGGCTTGCTTTTGAAGTGCTCGGCAATTTTGTGCTCTAAACCAATAGAGAGCTTCAACAATAACTGCAGCAACAACGCCGCTATCAAAGAGATAGTGAAAGATTCAATGTTGACAAAGTCCCAGTACTCATCGAAAAAGTTAAGCACTACTAAGTCCACCAGCACGGCTAACGTGTAACCTACGAATAGACGTTGTGGTGTGTTGAACCCGTAAACTTTGTCTGATTTAGTCATTCTGTCTCTCTCTAATCTAATTTGATAAGTCGCCTTGATTTGAAATACATCTTAGCGTTCGAATCGAAGCAAAACTTACCATTTCATGACACAGCCAACATTCATTTCTCAAATTGATGATTCGACAGAAATCCCCCTTGCCTCTCTTATAGCAATAGCAAAAACACACCCAATTCATCACTGTCACCAAATGGCCATTCTTCAAATGCTGCGCCCCATATGATGACCCCATCAGCGACACACACTCATTTCCAAAAGGTGCAGACTATGAAAAAGCTAATCACTAACGCGAACGTATTTAACGGTGTTGATAACAACTTAATCGAGAACGTATCGATCCTCATCGAAGATAACTTGATCACTCAGATTGGAGAGATTGACCCAACGATTGCCGATGAAACGATTGATGCTCAAGGTGGCACGGTAATGCCAGGTTTGATTGATGCGCACGTTCATATCACGCTATCTGCACCTTTCAATATGATTGATACCATGACGCGTGAAGAAGTGGCGATTCGCTCAGCAAAGATTTCTGAAGAGATGTTAATGCGCGGCTTTACTACCATTCGCGATGTGGCGGGTAATACGCTTGGCCTTAAAAACAGTATCGACAACGGCTATGCCACTGGCCCACGTATTCTTCCTTCAATGGCGGCTATCTCGCAAACCTGTGGTCACTCTGATTACCGTCAAAACCAAGCACAAGAGCGTTTAGCTAACGGGCATGAAGATTCACCAATGATGAAGCTTGGCGCAATGAAAGTGGCAGATGGTCGTTCAGAAGTCTTAAAAGCGGTTCGCGAACAGTTATTCATGGGCGCTTCTCAAATCAAGATCATGGCGGGTGGTGGCGCTTCTTCAACCTTCGACCCACTAGACACATTGCAATTCACATCTGAAGAGATGAAAGCCGCGGTCGATGCTGCTTCCGATTACGGCACTTATGTTGCTGCGCACATCCACACTTCAGATGCGATGCGCCGAGCAGCTGAGGCGGGCGTGATGTCTTTCGAACACGCCACCATCATGGACGACGACATTGCCGAGATCATTAAAGAAAAAGGCATTTGGGTGATTCCTTCTTACTTTACCTCTTCATTGATTGCAGAGCGCAAGATCCCGCTGCCGAATGAGGAGACATACCGCAAGACAGAACGCGTAGGTAAAGCCATGTTCAAATCGGCAGAACTGATTAAGAAATACGACATTCAGAACATTGCTTTTGGAACTGACTGTGTGGGTGAAACCAACGTTCATGCGACCCAATTGAATGAACTTGGTGCGATTGAGCAAGTATTCGATACCATCACCGCACTTCGCATGGCGACATCAAACTGTGGACGCCTGTTCGAGATGTCGACTTACCAACACCCATACCAAGAAGGCAAACTTGGTCAAGTGGTTGAAGGTGCTTATGCCGACCTATTGATCATCGATGGCAACCCACTGGAAAGTGTTGCTTGTGTGGCAAACACAGAGACACAAAAGCTGATCATGAAAGACGGCAAAGTGTATAAAAACACGCTTTAACCTCGAAAAACACCTGTCCATTCACCATAAAAACAACAAATCTAAAGCAAATAACCGAGATGACCAACTTGGTTGTTTGCTTTTTTTGGATCGCCTAAAACTGATCTCACCTTCCATTGAAAATCTTAGATATCCAATTCACTCAATAAAACATATAAATTCACCGCCATGCTACGAGTTATTTTCCACTCGATGAATTAATTTACATTTACGTATTAACAACCATATAAAAATTAAAAATAGAATATCAAACTGTAAAAATGCAGTATAAAAAGCCTCTGATTATTTCTAAAAAAACACAGAGAAAATGGAATTATTTCAGCATAGATAGCTCTAACTAAATGTTAAGTGATAATTTATCTGGAGGTGCTATTTTAATATAACTTTGTCAACCCCACGCCCTTAAATTGCACATAAGACAATTTAGAAAAGTAAATACTATTAATCATTTTTTGTAATCAGGAATTAACAATGAGACTGTTGTTGTACTCGACATGTGGTGTTCTCAGTTTTCTAGGCATATTTGGACTAGCTGCGTTATACATTGTTTATTAATTTGCAAACTACTTCTGCAAATTAATAAACAAATAAGAAAAAGCCCTAATCAATAGGGCTTTTTATCCATCAGAAATAATAATTAAGTTATCGTAAATTTATTCTATTTACTTTTCTCTTCTAGCTTAGCCTTTACTATTGGATATAGTTTTTCGTATGGCAAGTAACCGGGGAGCAATGTTCCATCAATGAGCATCGCTGGTGTACCTCGAACACCCAGCCTAGTAAACAAATTATAGTTTTCAGCAACTTCAATCGCTATTTCACTGTCTGAAGAAACGTAATCGGTGGCTTTATTCTTCTTCGCTACTTTCATTATCGAACGAACGTTGTGAATGCCAGGCTTACTGATCAACATCTCTTCAACTGCTTTGTATTTTTCTTTGTCATTGTTCCAGACATTGAGTCCAAAGGTTGCTGAGTTCAGTGGTGAATCTCTCTCCTTTAGAGGGATGTAAATATTTATTACCTTGATGTCATTAGGAAACTCATCCGCTATTTTCCGAAGAACAGGATCTAACTTTTTACACCACGGGCAACTAAAATCAGTCATGTTTACGATCGTCAGTTTTGGATGTTCGGAACCATACCAAGGGTGGTGTGGGTTGTTATAAATAAAGTCATGGCTCTCAGCCAACGTTTTATCGAAACTACTTTGTTGATCTATGTAAGCAGCCAGACTGTCATGAACCGAATCGATAATACCTTCATTCGTTTCTAACATTTGCGTTATCTCGGCAATCTTTTCTTGTTTTGTCATTGCGTAAGTGACAGGAGAGAAAGCCAGTGTAACTAATAGTGTGATGATGCTTTTTGTTATGAATTTCATATTTTTCCCATTAATACTTAGCTAACCAAAGTCGGGCTGCGATACCTATTGGCGTAGTAATTCCTGAAGTAACACTTGTTACTTTTCCATCATTAATAACAATGAGTGTTGGCGTTAAGGAGATTCCCCAATCGCGTGCAATTTTACCTTGAGTGTCATTAATGTTGTCGTAGCTATACCCTTTAGCATTCATATAGCGTTGAACTCTTTCATCTTTACCCGAAGTCAGTGATACACCAACGACGGGATAGCTTGATGAAAACCAATCAACCACTGGCGTCACAAATTTGCAGGCGACGCACCATGTCGTCCAAAAATAAACTAATACCGGCTCTTTCTTACTCATCTCTATTACATCTATCGGTTTACCGGATAACGACACTCCGACCATTGGCGGAACGTTCTGCATTGGAACGTCTTTTGTACGCCAATAATCAACACCAAAGACCACGACCGCCGCGAACAAGGTATACAGTAATGCCGATCTCAACTTCTGCTTTTTAGTCTGAGGTTTTGCCTTAGATTTTGTTCTAATCATTCGTCATCACCTCTTGCCTTCTCAATGGCTTCCATCACCGCATCACTGGTTAAGATGACAGGAAGCTCAATACCTTCTGGAGCATTAGGGCCATAAACCATATTGAACGGAACACCGAACCGGTTGTGATCTTGTAGGTATGACGTGACGCTATCACTCGGTATAGTCCAATCCCCCTCCATCGGCACTACATCACCTTCAGTCAATGCGCTGTAAACAGGATCTTGTAAGAGAACCCCGATCTTGTTTGCTTTACAAGTCACACACCAATCAGCAGTGACATCAACAAAAACCACTTGGCCATTAGCAACATGTTCATCAATGACTTCGGTAGACAACGCTTCCCACTCAGGTTCTGGTGGCAGCATTTTAGATGTTGCTTTCTCGACAAATAACGAGGCAGAGATAACACTCAACAACAACAAGGCAACAGCACCCGCAGTCTTGATTCCATGCACTTGAACCAACCTGACAAGTAATAGGCAAACACTGACTGCCAATATTGCGTATAACCACAATTGAGGGACATGAGGTCGAAGCAAGCTAAAGAGCCAAACGCTAGTGATTAGCATCATTCCGCCGAACAGGTATTTAACACGGTTCATCCATGCCCCGGGTTTAGGCAACGCCAAAGCTATCGATGGGAATGCAGCAACGAGAATCCATGGAAGCGCCATACCAACGGCAAGAGCTGTGAAAATACCAAACATCGTCAGGATAGTAGTGGCGAGAGCAAAGGCGACGGCTGTTCCAAGAAATGGAGCAGAGCATGGCGTAGCCAATAGCGTTGCGAACATACCTTGAGTAAAGTGTCCGACGTAGCTACTGTCGCCCTTGGTTGCCATCCATGTATTTGCATTCGATGAAAGACGGATCTCGAAAAGCCCTAACATATTGGCGCTGAACAGAGCGGTGACGATAAACATCCCACCGATAAACCAACCGTTTTGAAACTGAATTCCCCAACCGATAACGCTGCCTGAAACTTTTAACACAGCCAAGAAAGTGGCTATTAACCAGAAGGATGCGAGGATGCCACTTGCAGATGCAAGGAATTGGAACCTAACTTGTTTTCTTGCCATGCCTTGAGCAGAAATAACCCCACTCAGTTTCATTCCAAGCACAGGGAATACACAGGGCATGATATTGAGAATCAACCCACCTAATAGCGCTAAAAGCACCATACTTATCATAGAGCTGTTGCCCACAATGCCATTGGTAACAGTGGTTGGATATTCTGTGATGAAGTCTTTGTCTTTGATGCTTACACGGATGTGCTGGTTGTTAAGATCGGGTGTGCCCATCCAGCTACTTACATCGTAAGTCGCAATGACTTGGTTACCTTCAATTTCAATGTGAGGAATACCAAAGTCGGCATCTTGCATTTCATCTGAATCACCATCCACGATTACATCGGGTGCAGTCCAGCCAATTTGATGTGTAGCAATAACTTGAAGTTGCGACTTGCGAGCATCCCAAATCGTAGATGTACCTTCTACAAGCGGTGAATCTTTCGGCACTTCACTCATTGCTTTGGCGTAGACAAGCATCGCGTCGTTATCCACGGTCATCTCACTTGGGTTAAACACCAAGTTGATATCAAAATCCGTGAGAATACATATGGTGGTGCATGAAGACATCGTCAGCACAGCATTAAGCTCAACAGGTTTGTTCATATCATCAATATGAAGATTCATCGGGAAGATGATGTTGTGCTTGTAACCTAGCGTATCTATGCCGAGCAAATTGAAGCGTTGGGGAAACTTCCAAAACCATTGCAGTTGCGAAACGTTCTTAGAGTCGGCCCATTTGATTTTGGGCGCAATACCTCCTTCACCAGGACTTCTCCAGTAAGTTTTCCATTCATCAGAAAGGTTCACTTCCAGATAACCCGCCGCGGTTTTATCTTCTTTATTAATTTGTCCTGTCATGACAAAACGCGTTTCTACATACGGATGTAACTTGTCTTGCATCCAACCCGTTGTAACAGGAGTCATCGATTCGCTCGCACTTGCGTTCACAGTGAATGTTGAACACAGCGCAACGAATAGCCAAAGCACAACAAAGTGCAATGACATTTTGCTTTTAGGCATGTCTAATTTTTCCTTAAAAAATGAATAATATGAGTGTTAGTTAAACGCTCTTATTCTCATTCTTTAAAGACACAGACCTTGAGATGGATGCGCCTACCCTTGTGAAGGATTGGCTCAGTGAATGGAGGGAAATACGGAACAGTACTTAGCAGCCACAATACGACTACAACGAGTATGAAGTACGTGAATATAGCTTGATCATTGACTTGGTGGTGATCAAAATTTATCAGGTGTTCTGATAACTCACATTTGTGGACGGATTGGTCGTCTTGAGATTGAGATGCACCCTTGATAAAACCGCCACCATCATCAATCTTGTTTACCTGCAGGACATTAGAAATCGCAGAATCACTATTTTCATAGTTTACTTTGCAACCTTGGATAAAACTCATATTACTGGCGAGACAGAAACAGATAACCCAACCCACTAATAATAGTGCGCTACGAGTTAGCTGATGTGTGTTTCGACTTGAGATCATATCTAAACTGCAGATGTCTGGTGATGGTAAACGTAGCAATACGACTTAACTAAAATAATAAAGTTCAATTTTTTTCGCACGGTCGATAATTTTCATGAATCAAAGCGATTGAGAATGGCAAAAATCGTATACCAACAATCAGTATCGAAAAGACAATCTCTATAGCACATCGGCATCAGCCATAGCGCTGTCGAGCTGCATGGAATAAATAAACTCGAATCAAAACAGGACATGATCAAGAACACGTATGACCTAACTCTCTGTTTTCTTGCTAGTATTAAATTCATGCTGTTTGTTTATGTATAAGATTTGTTGATTGAAGGACGAAGCTTGTTGATATGGGGATGAGATTGGAATGAAACGATTACTGACTGCACGCTTACTCAGTACAGTGCTGTTACTCAGTTCAGTGCTATCAGGGTGCAGTAACTTTAGAAACCTATCTAATGAGATACAAGCTATCGACTCCATAACCAATCAGTACACCATCACCTTAAGTCAACCGGCCTCCGGCTCTGCCGTGGTGATTGAACAAATCAAAGACATCAATAAAAGCGAAGTGGATGGCTACGATGGCATTATAGACAGCGACAGTATTCACTTACATGTATCAAATAACATCCATTACCTACTCGTCTTTGAAGATAAGAATCAAGACCTAACCCTACAAGCTGATGAAGCATTCAGTGTGGTTAACCTGCGCGACCACCAAGACAAATCGACAATCGAAGTATCACTTGTCATTAATGAGAGTGATGCCCCAAGAGCGTTTGTTGATCGTTCATTGTCCTCACTATTAAAAATAGAGTTAGACCTCGTCGATATAGGCACCGTGGTGAATTTAACAGATTCTCCCTTTGAGAAAAGAAATGCAAAGCTTGGCATGTGGCAGCCGCTGACCTTCTTACTTGAAGATAATGCTGGGCTCTATTTTCTATCTGAATATGACCCAAATAAAATCCCAATCCTATTCGTACATGGAATCAATTCAACGGCTTTAGATTTCGCCCCTCTCATTGAAAAAGTGGACCAATCTAAATACCAAATATGGGTGTTTAACTACCCTTCAGGTCTGTCTCTGTCTTTGAATTCGAAAGGCTTAAATAACCTATTCCATACAGTTGTGACTGAATATAAGATCCAACAGTTGCATGTTGTTGCCCACAGTATGGGTGGCTTGATCGTGACTAACAGTATTCGTCAGTGTCGCATTGGGCAGTTATGTGATTTTATTAGCAGCGTAACCACCATCTCTTCGCCGTTTGGTGGTGTCGAGTCAGCTAAGCAAGGGGTGGAATACTCTCCCGTGGTAATGCCTGCTTGGGTTGACTTAAACCCAGACGGCCAATTTATTAGCGACTTATTTGTTGAAAACAATCAAATCCACATTCCCCACTTTTTAGCCTTTGGTTATAACTCGGGTGATCTGTTTAATACCAACAGTAACGATGGCGTCATCAATTTATCAAGCCAGTTATCACGCCCCGCTCAATTGAACGCCGACCAAATTCGTGGTTACAACGAAAATCATGTCAGTATTTTAGATAATGATGATCTGTTTGAAGACCTGTCGAGCTTTTGGCTAGCAGCAGAGCAATAACCCCTCCCTATACATAACCCGACAAACCAGTTGGCGTGAATGGTATGAACAATGGCGGTATTTGCACTGCAAGCCAACACGCCAATCTTTATTCTAGTCCCATAAATCAGCACATGGAGTGACGCTAAGCCTAGCGAGCTAGGTTTCGAAACAAGGATAGTGACTTTCTAACTTGGGATAGAAACGATGACTATCAATGAATTAAAACGCAGAGATTTTTTCAAAGTTATGGGGAAAGGTGCAGTTTCTGCTGCGGCTATCTCTCTGCCGACCTTAGCGAATGCAACACCAACTTCGCCAACAAATTTGCCTTCAGATCACCAAACCGTTGACTCGCCACTGGATGCGACTGAGATGGCGAATCTGATAAGAGACAAAAAAGCCTCGCCAAAAGAATTCGTGCAAGAAGCCATCTATAAAATTCGCCAGACCAATGATCAGGTTAATGCGGTTGTTTCTGAGTGCTTTGACTTAGCGCTAGAGCGTGCAAACTCATTTAACCCGAACTCACCCTTTGCTGGCGTGCCTTTCTTGGTAAAAGATTGTGTTGATGTTGTTGGGCTTGAATGCACCCTGGGTTCGAAGCTAAACCAAGGCAGAAAACCCAAAGCGACCTCTTGGTTTATTCGAGCGACTCAAAATGCAGGGCTGAACGCCATTGGCATGACGAACATCCCTGAGATGATGACACTAGGCTGCACCCAGAACTCCCTTTATGGCGCGACGCGCAACCCATGGGATCTAAGCCGAGGTGTTCACTCATCAACTGGCGGTGGCGCAGCGGCGATTGCAGCTGGCTATGTACCCTTAGTGCACTCTACTGATGGCGGCGGTTCTTCTCGCATGCCTGCTTCAGCAACTGGTATTTTTGGCTTTAAACCAAGTCGAGAATCTTTGATCTCAGGGCTAACTGACGGCTCAACAAACGAAGGTTTTACCCATCAATCGTTTATGTCGAGAACCGTTCGTGACGCTGCTTTGGCAGTTTCAGTCACAGAGCATCATACAAAAAATAACTTTGAGACGCCTTTTCCTCGAACCCCAATAGGAATGGTTAATGCTTCTCTTAACCGTCAGATAAAGATTGGCGTCACCCTCAAAGATATCCACGGCAGGCTTCCTGATGAAGATACGCTCGCAGCCATTCGTTCTACGGTCTCTTTGCTCGAAAGCCTTGGGCATATCGTTATCGAAGTTGAACAACCAATCCAAAATGGCGATGTGTTCATGCGTAACTACATGGGCGTATTTGGCAACAAGATGGCAAGCTTTGCTGAGCAATTCGACCGCTTAGGGATGCCGCTAGAATCGATGCCAGACAAAGTGAGCGACAACGTCGTCTATTTAGCTCGTACGATGCAAGCACGCTTAAAAGCCACTCCTAGCTTGTATATCGACTCTCAAGAGCGATGCCGAAACTTCGCAACCAGTCATAACCGAGAGTTCTTTAAAAACATCGATATATGGCTCACCCCTTGTGCAAACCATGTTCCTTTGGACATCGAATATTTCGACCAGAAAGCGCACTCCGGCAAAGAGATATGGGCACGTTCAGAGAAATTAATGTCCTACACGCCAATCGAAAACGTGGCAGGCAATCCGGCGATGTCGGTTCCCTTGTATTGGAACAAACAGAACCTTCCTGTTGGTAGCCACTTTTCCGCAGCGAGAGGCAACGACCGCCTGTTATTTGAATTGGCCTATCAACTAGAACACGCCAAGCCTTGGGCAAACAGAAAAGCCCCGATTGCGCTTTAACAAGCGATTCAATTTAGAAAATCATTTAAGTACGAGTCTATTGATGAAACATATTATTTTCCTATTCTTGGCAAGTCTGACGCTTGCGCCACACTCATTCGCAGCTCTAGCACCAAGTGAAGGCTTCAGTGGCAACATGACCTTCCTAACTGGCTTCACCGCAAACTCAAGTAACCTCGATGTTGGTCAAAGCAACCATCAATCTCAAGCCGATTTAATGTCGTCGGGTAACACGGAAGCCGAGGGAATGGTCGCGGTTTTGGGTTCGGTGCAATACACCTTTGGCGCTTTGAATCACAAACAGTTTTTCTTAGGTACCTCAAGAGACGACATCATCACTGGTACTCTGGCATTTGAAATTGGATATAGACAGCAAGTGGAAAGCGGCATGGTGGTCGATTTTTCTATCTTGCCGACTCTGATATCAGGCGAAGTATGGGATGACCCTTATGCTGTTGACTCAAATAGGAAAGAAACCGACCTCACTGGCACTGTGGTTCGAATGCAGCTTTCAAGAATAATGGGTTCAAACTTCAATCTCGATGTTGCTTCTGGTGAGTCAGACGTTAAGAAAGAAAACACCGGCCTAAAAGGGCTTGGGTTAACCGAAGAAGAACGCGCACTGATGATTCGAGAGCGAAAGTACTTTTATCTCAAGTCTGGTTACCAGTACTTCTTAAAAGATGGGTCAGGCATTCTCACGCCTTCAATGAATGTTTTCTCTTCAGACTCTGAGGGTGACGCACTGTCGTTCTTGAGCCTTGGCGCGGAAATCAACCTAGCGAAAAGATACGGAAATCATGGTCTTGCTTTAACACTCAATGCAGCAACACGCAGCTATGACAAAGAGAACCCAATCTTTAATAAGACACGCGAAGACAAAGACTTTGGCGCCTTCGTTGCTTATGAATACGCCAATATCTTTGATGCTAGAAACTGGTCTTTGGTGTCACTACTCGGCGCGAAGACAACGAATTCAAATATTGAGTATTACCAATCATCACAATATGTGGTTTCAGTCGGTGTTGATTACAAATTCTAAGGTTGAACTGAGATTTTCATTGCTTGTAACCCGCAAACAAATCCTTTAATTTGGACATATTACCGAGAAGAACACTCTTCAATCGCCAGTAATAACAGGGAGTTATGGTGGAAAGTTTTAGTACTCAATTGCCCATTTTTTGGTTTAAAACTTTAGATTCTGCTATTCAGGCTAGAATTGGAGACAGCAGCGATATCTGGTCGGGAGCAGAGGTCTATAAACAACTTTGCTCCGCCGAATCGATCTCGGCTTATCAGCTTCAAACCGCCATCACCAATATCTACCAACGCTTTGATCATGAACTGATCGACCTGTTTGATGAATCTGCTCGCTACTTCGATGAGCTTGAAATGGGCGCGCCGGTTATGGCCATGCTCACCGCGCCAGATCTCGCCAGCTTTTGCCAACTGCTGAGTCGATATTCCATTCATATACATCCGCTACTGAAAATATTTAGCCGTGAAACAGAAAATGGTGAAGTCGAGCTTTGGGGCGTCACACCCGAGTACATTGACGAAACTACACTGATGACACACATCAGCTTGGGGCTCTATTTCAGTATTATGATCAAGCTCGTTCGCAGGTACCTTAATGCGCCGAATCAAAAGCTCGCCATTCACATCCACAAGAACACCATCGGTGATGAGTTCTTGAGCATCTATGAGCGTGTCTTTAATGTTAAAATGAAGGAGGGCTTCCCCGCCCGCTACCTCCTATTTCCTAACGATCTTGTCCAGGCAAAACCTCGCCAATTCCAAGCTGACTTTCATGCAGAGTTAGTACGAATCGCCGATCAACAGATGGAAAAAACATTAAAAACTAACCTAATCTACAAAGTGAATGAAACGTTCAAGGTGCTCGAGGTGAAAGACACCAACCTAGATAGCGTGGCGAACAATCTTCACATCAGCCCTCGAACCCTGAATCGTAAACTTAAACAACAAGGTGTGAGTTTTCGTCGTTTGTTCGATAAATACCGACTTGAGCTGAGCATGACGCTACTGAATCAGAACGACGGCAATATTACCTATGTAGCTCACGAACTTGGCTTTTCAGACTCAAGCGCATTCAGTCGAGCATTCAAAAACTGGACTGGGCACTCTCCTACTGAACTCAGGTCGTAATAGCAGATCTCGCACCCCATATCACTAAGCATCGAACGACATTGTTCTTACTTGGTTTTTTGTTCTTACATATTTTCGATTCTCATGTATTATGTGCGCCCATAATTGTATGACAAATATGTAGCGCCGTTTCTGTATGACCAAAGCCACCAACCACGCGATTTTGCTCTTAGTATTCGCCAACCTGCTCGCCTCCTTTTCAGACGTCTCACTCAAAGTGCTGAACGGTGAAGTGCCCACGTTCCAATATGTGTTTATCCGCCAGCTATTGAGCGTGATGTTGCTGCTCCCTTTTTGGCTAAAGCTACCCAAAGAGACGCGCATGCAAGGTGGTTGTCGCATCAATTTCTTGCGGGCTCAATTCATCCTAGTAGGCAGCGGCTGCGCAATGATTGCCATCACACACCTCACCTTGGCGACCGCAAACGCGATGTTCTATGTTGGGCCTATTCTTATGCTCCCACTTTCTATTGTTTTATTGAAAGAGAAGCCGACATCATCAAAAGTGGTGGCGACATTGATTGGTTTCGTGGGTGTGTTAATCGTGTTGCGTCCAGAGCAATTTCACTGGGCCGCTATTGCAGGGTTAGGCAGTGCGCTCGCGATGGGTGTCGGCAATATCTTGATCAAACGTCTTCACGCAGAACAACACATTATCTCGACACTATTTTGGACCAATGTAATGACTCTGCCTCTGGCGTTGGCTCTTGCTCTGCCTGCATGGGCGGCGATTGAATGGCGTCATGTTGGGTGGATTATGGCAATCAACCTTTTCGTTCTTGGGTATCATGCCCTTGTGGTGGTGGCTTATAAAAAAGCGCCAGCAAACCAAATTGCGCTCGCAGAATACTCGGGGTTGGTGTTTGTGACCCTATTTGGCGTGATGTGGTTTGACGAGATTCCTGACATGCTGACCCTTGTCGGTATTAGCCTGATCGTCATTCCTATGATGCCAATAAAATGGACGAAGTACTTCAGCAGGCCCAATCAAACGGCGCTAGATATAGAAACCAATCAGCCTAAGCCTTAATTGCCAGCAGCATCATTGCTGCGCATCGAGCTAACCCACTTTCGACATATTCAAATGAGAAAAGGGACCGGTATTTCTACCCGTCCCTTTTTGGTTTCGTTTATGTCAGGCGTTACTTAACTCAGAGTCTTCGCCCCTTTATCAATTTTCCGACAGACTATTTCTATCAAAACATAAAATAGAGTTTCTAAGTTTCAAGACGAGTAAGTGTGTCAATGCGAATTGCGATAGTGCCTAGGGCTTAACCCTGTTAAGCGTTTAAACATACGACTGAAATGGTTTGGGTGGTCGTATCCAAGACTAATGCTTATGTCAGTAATGTTCTGGTCTGAATGTAATAATGCATCTTTGGCTAAGCTTATTATAATCTCATCCAATAACGCCGTATAAGTAACCCCTTCTTTACGTAGACGTCTCTTTAATGTCCGACTATGTAACCCACAAATCTCAGCCGAAAAATCCAAACTTGGTCTTCCTCCTGATAAGTAATGGGGTAACACGTAACGTAATGCCGCCGAAATAGTTCGCATATTCTTACCTAGATCAGCTTCTGTTTGTGTAAATGCGTATCGAGGGTGATAGACGTTGATATTGGTTTTTAGAGTATCCTCTGGTAATTCAATGCCAGTCACGC
This sequence comes from Vibrio sp. 10N.247.311.51, assembly GCF_041467855.1. Classification (NCBI taxonomy): domain Bacteria; kingdom Pseudomonadati; phylum Pseudomonadota; class Gammaproteobacteria; order Vibrionales; family Vibrionaceae; genus Vibrio; species Vibrio sp. 10N.247.311.51. The sequence goes on from NZ_JBFSVK010000002.1 coordinate 139,279, forward strand.
CACGTTCACTTATTAGTTGCAATCCATTGTTATTAAAAAGTTTCTTACAACGTTTATGTGTCTTCTCTTGATTATGGGGAGATTGCAGAAATATTCGTTTGGGTTGCCAAACTACTTGCGTCGTTGCGCTTATAAGTTCCTGAAACAACTTCAAGAGGTAACATTCAATGATTGATAAGTTTTCATTGTGAGGGAGCGTATGACGCACTAACCATTTGTTTCCCAATGTATTTATCAATGAAAATTGGCTATCGGGTGCACTGCGGAAAGTCTCATTGATGAAACAGGTTACAACCCCCTCAACGTTGGAAATATCGTCAAGTGGCAAGGCTTGCAGGATTTTTTCCGCATTTTTTTGCGCTACAACACTGAGAAACTGAACCAGTTTTGCCTCAGTCAACTGTTCTTCTAATAAGTTAAAGACAGAGTAGACCCTCTCTGTAAGTATCACTCCATCGCCTTCATGTAAATTAAAGCTTTTTGGAAACAGTGCTTTATCTAACATGGCGTAAATATCCCAATGTGTCATTTCTAACGCTTCGAGAAAGGTACTAAATTGTGAATACTCCACTAAAGATAGATATTGTTTATTCTTGCTCATAGTTTTCAATCTAATCTTGCTGTCCCAAAATGGTATGTTTTTGAGTGTAAGACAGCATATTCTTATTCACAACGAAGTAAGCATATAAACTTTCACAATGACAGAATCATCATCGAATTGTGAAATCACACCCTAGGGGGCAAAATGAAGCATAAAAACTTAGTCATTTTAATTACTGCACTTCTTTCATCATCAGCGTTAGCTCATGATATTGGTCATTCTCACGAGCATGTTGAAGGTGGATGGAATACGGATGCAGGTTTTGTCTCTGACGTTGATGTGAAGTCGAAACTGTGGAGCCCTCGCGATAAATCTCAAGCTGAGATAGACAAACGTGCTGCATATATTGCCGCATTTTTTGACGCAGGAAGAACTGATGAAGAACGCAAGCAAGATGCCGCGATAAAAGCAAAATATAAAGATGCGATTGTGATTAACTCTTTGATGCCATCTGGCGTAGGTATTCAAGGCATTAAAGAGGAAAAATATGCACAAGCCGTAGCGAAAAACAGAGACAATCAAATCGATGTTATGTCTACAACCGTGTGGGCATTTGAAGGTGTTAATGATGAATCCTTCCAAACGACACTAGATAAAACAGACGCAGAGTCAAAAAAATTAGGTTTGGTTAAGGCTGACAGTGTAGAGGCAATCCGCAAAGCCAAACAGGATGGCAAAATGTCCATCATCTATAACACACAAGGCGCCGATTATATTATCGATGACATGAGTAAAGTCGAATGGTCACGTGATAATGGAATTATGGTCATGAATTTTACTTACAATAATGACAACGCACTCGCTGGTGGCGGTCAAAGTGATCAAAATCTTGGTGTTTCTGATTTAGGATCCAAGTTTGTTAAGTATGCAAACGAACAAGGCGTCGTTCTTGATTGCTCTCATTCATCGGATCAAGCATGTATCGACGCTGCAAAAATTTCAACAAAGCCTGTTATTGCCTCTCATTCAAATGCCAAAGGCTTATATGACACAGGCCGTAACTTATCGGATGACGCAATTAGAGCTATTGCAGCCAGCGATGGTGTGGCCTGTACTAATGGCGTAGGACTGTTCTTAAATGCAGAAGGTACAGCCACCATGAGTGACATTGCGGAACATGTACAGTATGTGGGTGAGTTAGTCGGACGAGAACATAGCTGTTATGGCTCTGACTATTCACACATGTATGGTGACTTCTTAAAAGCCTTCATTGGTGTTGTAGACACATACCCACCAGAGAAAGGTTTTGGCGCACCGACCCAGAATGCAGGTGGAGGCGATATTTGGGGAGTCGCTCGAGTACTGGAAGATAAATACGATTGGTCTGAAGATGATATCAAAGGCTTCTTAGGTGAAAACCTAATGCGTGTTTATCAAGCCAATTGGTAAGTCGCCACTTGTTAGTTCAGTTTTGAAAGCTGATTTGATGCCAATAAAATGGAAGAAGTACTTCAGCAGGCCAAATCAAACGGCCCTAGATATAGAAGCCAATCAGCCTAAGTCTTAATCGTCGGCAGCATCATTACTGCGTATTGAGCTAACCCACTTTCGACTTATTCAAACTAGAAAAGGGACCGGTATTTCTACCCGTCCCTTTTTGTTTTCGCTTGTGTTAAGCGTTACTTAAGCTTGAACACCAACACTTTGTTGTATGCCGTTACCATCAGTAAATCTTGCTGTTTCCCGCCAATTTCTAGATTGCTGATATGGCCCGCATCGATAGCAATGAAGTCTATTTGCTTACCGTCTTTATCGAACACACCCACGCCACCGTGCGCTGCAACAAATAGGTTGTCATCGGCATCAACAGCAACGCCATCAACCATAGGTTCAGAGCCAGACTCCGCCTTCACCTGGGCAAACTGCGTCTTATTGCTGAGTGACTCTCCATCAACATCAAATCGGTATACCCAGCCATCAGATGTGTCGGCAACGTATAAAGAAGATTCATCAGAAGAAAAAGCGATGCCGTTTGGTAGCTTGAACTCTCCAGTGATCAACTTTAGATCACCATCTAGGTAACGATAAACGCCATTAACCGGTTGCTCTGGTTCTGCCTTTGCTGGGCCGTAACCTTGGATACCAAACGGAGGATCGGTAAACCACACGCTGCCGTCGCTGTTAACGGTTAAATCGTTCGGGCTATTGAGCAGCTTGCCGTTGTACGTCGCAGCGACAATCACTTTCTCTCCGTTGCCCTGACGGTACGACAGCTTTCTATCATGGCGGGCAGCCCACAGGTTGCCTTTGGCATCAATATCGAGACCATTGGCATAGCCAGAATTGTCATCAAACACGCTCAACTTGCCGTTAAGATCGTAAGAATAGGTTGTGTTATTTGGGATATCGCTAAACAAGAAACGTTGATGTTCCACATCCCATGTTGGGCCTTCAACAAAGCCGAATGAGTCTCCAACCAATGTTGGGTTGCTTTCTACAACAGAGGCAGCTGAAACATTCATAGAGGCAGCCATTGCAGCGGTAATAAGTAGTAATTTATTCATTGTTCTTCTCCTTTCTGTTTACGTTTTGAATCTTAGTTTCTTGAAGGAGTGAGAAAAACAGTACAAAATGACTTCACTGTTTACTAAATGGTGTTAATGATGAATTTAATTTATATGCAGACCTTCTTGACTGTCGCCGAAGAGCAAAGCTTCACCAAGGCCGCTGAAGTATTGGATGTGTCAAAAGGTTTGGTGTCTCGGCATGTACAACGACTCGAAGAAACATTGAATTCTAAGCTGTTTCACAGAACGACTCGTTCTATCAGCCTCACGGAAGTGGGTGAAGAGTTGTATTCAAAAGCGAAGCAAATTCAACTCTTAGCAACCGAAGCGGAAATGCGTGTCTTAGACATGACTCAGGAAGTCGCAGGCGATTTGAAAATTACCGCGCCGATAGAGTTTGGGCGTGCGCTTTGTCGTCACATCATCCCTACCTTCAAGCGAGAATACCCAAAAGTGGATTTGATTCTCGACTTTGGGCCGATGAAAAAGAAGATAGAGTCTGGCGACTTTGACATTGCTTTTAGAGCCTACGATGAGCTGCCTAATGATGTGATTGCCAACGATCTTGGGCATATCCGCAATGTTCTCGTTTGTAGTGCGGATTACGCATCGACTAACCCACTCGCCACCACTAAAGACATCCATAAATGCAGCTTCATTCTTAACAGTCAAAATGAACGCTGGAATCAGCTGGAGTTGATCAATGGTGAGCAAACCTACCATGTTGAAGTAACTGGAAGCGTTAGCTCGAATACCTACAGTTCAATTTTAGAGTTAGCGATGCAAGGGATAGGTGTCGCCAGCTTGCCATTCTATCAAGTTGAAGAGCAGCTCAAACAAGGTGAGCTTATTCACGTGTTCCCAGAATGGTCGATAAAAGCCCAGAAGCTAAGCCTCATCTATGCTCAAAGAAGGGTAACACCGCAGAAGTTGGTTACTTTTAACCGAGCGGTAAAAGAGTGGTTGGAATCGAATAACGCATATACGTTGTGAGTCTTAGAACGCCGAATCTTTCAATTGGAACGTATGTGCGTTCCATTCATATCAGACGCAATCACACTGCTTTCAATAGCTGATAGGCTGCCGTGTGTTCGCCTATTTTGAAACACCCTCCCCCTCTAACTCCCCCTCAAGTTGAGTTCATCAACCACTGCAGACTGACGAACGAGGGGGAGAACCTTCTTTGACGCTGAACGTGTAAATGCACATGCCGCTATCGGTATTCAGTTCCTCCCTTTTCCACGAATCATAATGGATCGAAGATACGGATTACGGGGAGGTTATGAGGTGATTTTTTTGGCTGGCACGGATTTTCCCCATTATAATCTGTAACTCTATCACGCAAGCTGCATCGCACAACTTACCTGAGTGTTCGTGTTGTTAAGCATTCCCCTTAGAAAAGTTATACGAACATATCACCAGTCATGACACAGTTATTTTGAATGTCTTATTGAGGTACTAAGACACACCGTATACACAACAGTAATTAGTCGAATCCTATTACATGATTAATTTTTTTAGTTAATATTGAATATCAATTTTAGTATAATAGAAATAACCAACTGCACCTTTCAAGTTCGATTAGATAAATATAGAGATATTTATTAAGTCTGGAAGATATTAAAGGATAGTGACTATGCAAAAATTAATTATGCCAAAAGAACGAAAATTTGGATGGAAATTAAAACCGACTTCATCAGTTCATTGGGGACAGACTGTTAACAAATCAGGCCAAATCTGTGTTGTTTTAGAGCACTCATTATTACGAGGGGTGACATCTGAAATGATCGCTTGGTGGTTTAAGAATTTTGCAAACCTGAGCGTAACTTTAGAAGATATCAAAGGATATGAGGGAGTAAAAGTGCCTGCATATCTGCTGTGGCATCCTTCTGATCACATCGCTGTTCAAATGAGTGGCAAGCTAGGCGTAAACAATACGGCAGTAGCTGGAGGAAAGATTCATATTAAAGAAGCCATGCAATACAATAAATATGGATTTAAATACCCTGTTAATAATAAACTAAAAATTTTCTATTGTGAAAATGACGGTTGGGGAATGGGAAGGGAAATACCATTGCTTGGTAAGCTGGTATTCTTAAGAATATGCTACACGGATGTATATGAAAATGGCAAGCTCATCGGTGTGCATTATCATTATGAGGTAGTTGCTGGTACTAGTAAGCGAAATTTCTTAGCAAAAGCAATTAATAATAAAATTGTTGGAGGCCTTACCCCTGATTTCTGGAAAGCATGGATTACTCATAATACTATTGAAGTAGGCGTATTTGAGAACTTCCTCCCTGTTCTTTATAGCCAACGAAATGATTTAGAAAATTTGCATTACTCTAAAAGTATGAATCCAATAACCGAGGATATTACATCAAATGATCAAAATGGGTTTAATTTTGCTCTTCTTAATAAAAGATTAGAAGGTTACAAAAATAGCGAAAATGCCTTTGATTATCAAAATGGAATTGAAAGAAGTAATAAAATATTAGGATAAACAGCAAGTACAACGATGATCTTAAAATTGAAAATTTACAACTCACCTAAAACAAAAGGGATTGGTATCTCTACCAATCCCTTCACTACTTATTTATAAAGTAGCAGCTCTTACTATCTACAAACTTTCAATTGCCTTTTGAACTGCAGGGCCAATCTGACGCTTGCGTGAAGTAACGCCTTCCAGAGTTAACATATCGCTTATTGGTTCAGCGTTGAAAGCTGATTTGATAACTTGGTAGTCGCTTTCATCCACCCACAGTAAGTTTGCTTCTTTGTTCTTAGTGTCAGTGATGGAGAAGAACAGATGATCTAAGCCGTTCTCTTCTTTATAAGACTTCATCGCAGCCAAAAGCTCGTCTTTACGATCAATCAGTTGTTGAGCCGTTAGCGTTTCAGCCACACCGATGCCCACCTGTTTGCCACCGTACTTAAAGTTCTTGTAGTCCAGAGTCAGAATGGTTTCAGAAGAAAGATGGCTGAGATCCGACTTAGCAATCAACATTTGTTGACCGAAGTCTTCGATGTCTGAAATACCTGCAACTTTTGCCAGTTTCTCTGCGTATTCACGATCATGATCTGTTGTAGTTGCTGATTGGAATACCACAGTATCAGAGAGAATCGCGCCTAAGCCGACACAAGCAAGGTGCTTAGGTAAGGTCACATCAAGCTTTTCAGCGTTGTCAGCCAAAATTGTCGCAGCCGATCCCCAACCTCGAATATCCATCTCGACAATTTGTGGTGTGTTAATCGGTGAGCCACCAATTGCGTGATGATCAACCACAGCAACAATCGATGCTTGGTCGATAGTTGGCGCTAGCTGAGTGACTTGGTTGAAGTCTACCAGCCCCACTCGGTATGAAGAGTAATCTGTCTCTACGCGTGGCGATTCTGCATTACAGTAGTTCAAGATGAAGGTGGATTCTGGATTAATCGGCTCTGGTACTGTCGCTGTACCGCCATAGATATGAGCCGCGAGCATCGCAGACATTACCGTGTCGCTATCTGGGCTTAGGTGCCCTGTCCATACGAGATCTTCACTGTTTTCATTAGCAGCTTGTTGCAAGCTAAAAGCAAAACTTGCTGAACTGAAAGACATAATTACGGCTGCAACGACAGGGGTTAGCTTCACGGGTATTTCCTTATTTGAATTCGATATAGAATCCCATAAGCTAAACACCAAAAATTTCAGAACCGTGTCAGCGATATTTCAGATTTACTTCAGTGAGTAACAAAATGTAATTTCCCCTAGGCTTTCACTGTTAATCACACCAAAACTCAACTTGGATTAGGTTAGCTTTTCATTATTTCACAATGAATTTCAATGAACCCTAATGATAAGAAAGCTAAGACACTGATTTATTGACCACATAACATCATCAACCCACATATTAGAAATAAGATAATCTTATTAAAAATGGATTATCGAAAGGCACAAAAAAGGCTACAAAGCAGCCTTATTGAGTAGGCATAAATGTGACATTCAATCATCGAGTTCGAGGTTCTGTTCCTCCCCTTTCCCACTACTAGTAAGGAGTCGGAGATGTAAACCAAGGGGAGGTTAGGAGGGGATTCTAGTGTTTGTATCGAAAGGTGTTGCTGTCATCAATGATCTCAATTTTGACTGTTGCTACGCCTTTCTTGACGTCACCAATTTGAGAAAATGCTTTGTGCGAAAGGTCAATCACTCGGCCTTTTACGTAGGGGCCTCTATCGTTAATTTTCACATCGACTGACTTGTTATTAGCTGTATTGGTCACTCTTACGATAGTCCCAAATGGCAAGGTTTTGTGAGCGGCTGTATAAGCGTTTTTATTATACGTTTCACCACTTGCTGTCAGTTTTCCGTGGAATTTATCGCCATACCAAGAAGCCACTCCCACAAGCGCATGTGAATTGGCATAGCCCTTTGTTTTTGAAGTATCGACGGCCGCATGTGACGAGCATCCGGCAAGCAAAGTAATAAGAAAAGCGGCAAAGATAAGGTTTAGTTTTTTCATGCTATTTGAGTAGATCTTCTTCATGTAATGTTTATCTATTTTCATTGTAGTGCGGTTCAGCAGTATTAAGCTGAGTATTGTGAGTTCTCAGCGAAGGCTATCCCAGTGTAATTCCGTAATATTTTCATGAAGCACGCTCGATTCAGTCATATTCATGAAAGGTTTTATCTTCAAAACGTCAACTTTAACAACGCCTTAAATCTGTTTGTTTATTAACCACCCCACATGATGGAGCACTTAAAAAGCACACAAACAAAAAAGGATTGGTATCTCTACCAATCCTCTTAAGGGGGTGTTTCGGTTCTTCTACCTTATGGAAGGTAGTAACGCTATTACTCGTAGTCAGTCGCGTACGTATCTTCGTATGTGTGAGAGTAGAATTCGAATAGGTTGCCAAACGGGTCTTCTAGGTAAACCATTTGTGCTTGTTTTAGTTCGTCTTCTGGGTGGTAACGCATGATGTCCATACGAACCTTACCGCCAAACTCTTCAACACGCTTAATCGCTGAATGAAACTGCTCTTTTGGAAGCTGCAGACAGAAGTGGAAGATACCTAGACGAGAGAAATCAACTTCGTGACGCTCTTGGCGCTCTTTCATTTCGAACAGCTCAACACCGATGCCATCAGATGTTACTAGGTGAGCAATGTTGAAGCCTTTAAAGCCTTCACCGAACACAGCGATACACATGCGGCCGATTGCTGATTCGCGCTCTTCCATCACTTTGGTGTTGTTCATTACGACTCTTAGACCTAAAGCTTTCGTGTAAAACTCGACTGCTTTGTCCATGTCGCCAACCATGATACCTACGTGATTCATTTTCATAACTTTCTCCAAATTCTCTTTAATTCTGTATTTTTCGAAGACTGCTTCGGTCTTCCGTTTCGATGAAGAGAGTATATGGAGATACGCTGATTAACTGAAATTATCATAATTTATATTAATGATAATTTTATGTTATTTACCAAGTTAAGTGAGATGCCAACACGTCACACAATAAGTTAAAGTTGAGAGCCACATATGTCATGTGGCTCTAGTTAAACATCCTTAGTTCAGCACGAAGAAGCCCGTTATGCTTTACTGGTATGTACGACGTTCGAAATCGGCTTGGCTTTTGTTTCAGGCACCAAAGACATCAACCCGGTAATCACAAGCGCGGCAATACCAGACATGGTTACAGGTGATCCAAATATACTTTGCACTAGCTTCGGTGCTTCTTTCAATAAATCCGGCACTAGCATGACACCAAGCCCTAAGCCTAGTGAGATGGCTATCGTCATGATTCTGCGGCGATCCAGTTTTTCATTGGCGATGATTTTGATGCCTGCCGCGGCAACCGTGCCGAACATCACTAATGTCGCCCCGCCCAAGACTGGCTTTGGAATCGTCATTAATACTGCACCTAAGATAGGAAATAGCCCTAACAGAAAAAGAATCGCGGCAATGAAGTAGCCGATGTAGCGACTCGCGATCCCCGTAAAATGGATCACACCGTTGTTCTGGCTGAAAGTCGTGTTCGGAAAAGTATTAAATACCGCGGCGATAAGTGAGTTCACGCCGTCACCCAGCACGCCAGCCTTGAGTCGATTGAGATATTTAGACCCTTTAACCGGCTGCCCTGAAAACATACTGTTGGCGGTAAGGTCGCCCGTGGTTTCAATAACAGTAATCAAGTAAATAAAAGCGATAGGCAGGAAGGCTTGCCAATCAAAAGCGAAGCCATATTTAAATGGGACAGGAATACTCAATAGCGGTTGAGAAGCAAAAGAAACCATAGACGCTTTGCCCATCAAAATGGCCACGCCCCAGCCAACTACCAACCCAACTAAAATCGACGACAGCCTTACCATGGTGTTGTTGCTTAGGTTAAGTGCCACTATGGTTCCGAGTACAATCGCACCCAACATCAAATTGCTTCCAGAACCAAAATCTTCTGCGCCAACACCACCAGCGATATCAGTGACGCCGACTTTAATCAAAGAGACACCGATCGTGGTGATAACGATGCCGGTCACAACGGGCGTGATCACTACTTTGAGTTTTTCGATAAAGCGCGATAGGACGATTTCGACAAATGCACCAAAGAAGCAGACACCGAAAATGGTGGCGAGCATTTCATCCGGGCCGCCTCCATTCGCTTTCACAAGAAAACCCGCCCCTAGTACTGAACCTAAGAATGCAAAGCTGGTACCTTGAACACAGATCATCCCTGCGCCAACTGGCCCTATTTTTCTAGCTTGGATGAAGGTACCGACCCCAGACACCATCAATGCCATGCTGATCAAATAAGGGATGTGTTCACCCAACCCTAAAACGCCACCGATAATAAGCGTGGGGGTGATAATGCCAACAAAACTGGCTAATACATGCTGCAGCGCCGCGTAACTGGCTGCTTTGACTGATGGTCGATCGTCCAACCCGTAGATCAATTCACTGTTCTGTTCCATGTGACTTCCTTTATGTATTTTTTATTGTATACAATTTACATAAAGACAATAGAGCAACATATATGCCAATGGTTTAACATTATATTTATCAATCAGTTAAGTTTTCCATCAAGGATATGCTGCACTAAAGAGCAACATTGTCGGCTTGTTTTAGTGCAACAGATGTTTTATCCGATGTTCCTAAATTAAGTCCCACAAACACATAAAAGGATTGGTATCTCTACCAATCCTTTCTAAACGTTTAAATCTCAGTTAACCAGAGTTTGAGCCAAACAGTGTTTCAGCAATATCTCCGCCGCTAGATGGAGAGCATCGCCTTTATCTCAGGCATCGCCTCTTTTGCAGCTAGATAACCCGCTTGTATCGCTTGTTCTTTTTCATTAAAAGCCGCACTTCCATTCGGTTCATAGTCCAGTCTAATGACCACATCGGCACTGTTTAGCTCTTGCTCAGACAGACGACAGCTTTGCATGCGAAAAGCCGCAAGCGTAATCTTGCTCGCCGAGACTTCTGGCGTGATTTGATTGTGACAATAGATATCAACGGCTATCACCTTTTTAGCACCGAGATCTTTAGCCGCGTAAACAGGCACAACACTAAAAATACCGCCATCAACTAAGATATCACCTTGGTTTTCAACGGGTACAAATGCGCCGGGAATGGTTGATGAGGTTTGAACAGCATGCCCCGGGTTACCCGAACGAATAATAACGGTCTCTCTCGATGTCAGATTGGTCGCGGTAAGCGCGACAGGCATTGGCATATCAGACAGGTCATCATACGTCACTTGGCTGTTTATCCATTCTGACAAGTTCTTGCCATTCACCAAGCCTTTTGAAGAAAAGACAAAATCGGCGATGTCAGACATGCCAACTTTCTCTATCGCGAGTTCCATCTCTTCATAACTCAGTCCTGAAGCATATAGAGTCGCAGCAATCGAACCCGCAGAGGTGCCGCTCACCACATCAGGGGCAATGCCCTCCTCTGCCAAGGCTTTGATCACGCCTAGGTGCATAAACCCACGAACGCCACCACCGCCAAACGCAATACCGAGTTCATGCTCACCCGTTTCCGTAGAAGGTATTGCATTGAGATCGTTATAAACATTAGGTGTTGAGCAGGCTATCAAAGACAGCGTAACCAATATGAGAATGAAGCTTTTTAACATGTTCTTTTTCCAACTCTTTATTTTAAAACCACTTATCTCCACCAAGCCTTATCGTTATAACGACCAGACCCAGATTGAGCTTTTGATAAAGCACGAAAGCAGTTTGCATGCACCTATCAGCGGTAGTATTGTTGTCTGAAGTTACTATAACTCTCACAGAGATTCATAAATAGGCGAATTAATCTCAAAAACATGCCTATTTGTATCAAGTCGAATTTACGGTGTAGATTGATGAAGCAGAAAATTAAGCAGCTAGTGGAAAGTCGTATAACGGAAGATGGCATGATCGAAACGGGAATCAAGGGAGTTCGCCTATTTAAGGTAACTCAAGCTATTCCATGTGCTCCCGCCGTCTATGAACCAACGCTAATCGTGATTTTAAGCGGCAGTAAAGAAGCCATACTCGATGGCGATAAGTACATCTATGACAGCAGTCAGTACCTGTGCTGCTCAGTCTCCATGCCTGTTGAGGCGGGTACGCCAGCAGCGACACCTGAAAATCCATTGTTAGGGGTAGCTATCTCACTCGATACCAAAGTGATGACCGAATTAGCCATCGCAATGGAGAGTGTCAGCGGCGCAGTTAAGGTCCCTAAAGGTAGCTCACAACCTCAAGGGTTATCACTCGCCAATTGGGACGACACTTTTTCTGATGCTCTACTTCGACTCATTCAGCTAGGAGACGATAAAGCAGGAACGGCCATTCTCGGCGAGAGTCGTTTAAGAGAGCTCTATTACGCTGTCTTACAAGGTGAGGCGGGTCTTTCAGTGCGAGGCGCATTTGGCATTGGCAATGAAATTGCTCGCTCAATTGAGTATTTATCGTTGAACCTGACAAAGAACGTCACGATTGATGAGCTCGCATCGCATGTCGGGATGAGCCGAGCGGTATTCCACCGAAAATTCAAACAAGCGACCCGAATGTCACCGATCCAATTTATGAAGTCGATGCGCTTGAATAATGCGGCGATGAAAATAGCTGCGGGTAAGAATGTCAATGAAGCGGCGATGGCAGTAGGGTACGTCAGCTCTTCTCAATTTAGTCGTGAGTTTAAGCGTGTGTATGGCCAGTCACCTAAGCAGTGGAGCCAATCAAAACAGCTGATTGAAAACATCGCATAGCAATAAAACAAACTGACTATTAGATCTCTCCGCCATACTAAATGAGATAAATAGGCATGTTTTAGAGAGCATATCGCCTATTTTCAGCTCAACATGAGAGTTAAAGTAACCCCATAAGATTACGACGGGTTATTCATCATGAAAAAGCTAATTTCATCTATAGGAGTCAGTATGGTTATTGCTGCCACATCATCGGCTAACGACATCAACAAAGAGTTATACCAACTGACGGATACGGTTCAAGACGCGGAAGGCAACACTTATCGCACCGTTACTATCGGTGAACAGGTTTGGTTAGCGGAAAGCCTGAGAAGCACTCAGTTCCAAGATGGTAGCCCGGTAAGATCTGGTGCGATCCCAAAAGATGATCAAGAAAACCTATTAAAATACGGACGCTTATACAATTGGCATGATGTTTCAGATCAACGAAACCTTTGCCCAGTCGGCTGGCGAGTGGCCACCGATGAGGATTGGAAAAAGTTTGAGCTGGCCATCGGTATGTATGAGGAAGAAGTACACCAAAACGGTTGGCGTGGGGGTGAGCAAAAGTTAGGTTTGCAGCTCAAAGAAGCCCAAGCAGACGGGCTATTTTCCAAAGTCGACCCATCTACTGTCAATAAACAGAACTTCTTTGCTAGACCTGCAGGCGTAAAATGGAATGGTTGGTATATCACTGAAGGTGCTTACACCGAGTTTTGGACTGCGAGCAGCGCATCCGACAAAAAAGGGATTATCCGAACACTTGCTTACGCTTGGTGGAATACGCATAAAGGTGAAATACGCAGAGCAACAAGTTCAAAAGACTATATGTTCTCGGTTCGATGCGTAAAAATCGAAGACCAATAACCCGTCATTGTGGCTGCTGTGGTCCCTGCCAACAGCACATCTCCCCTTCCCCAAAAAGCACAAACAAAAAAGGATTGGTATCTCTACCAATCCTCTTTAGGGGTGTTTCGGCTTTTCTACCTTATAGAAGGTAGTAACGCGATTACTCGTAATCAGTCGCGTAGGTATCTTCGTATGAGTGAGAGTAGAACTCGAATAGGTTGCCAAACGGGTCTTCTAGGTAAACCATTTGTGCTTGCTTCAACTCGTCTTCTGGGTGGTAACGCATGATGTCCATACGAACCTTACCGCCAAATTCTTCAACACGTTTAATCGCTGAGTGAAACTGCTCTTTTGGAAGCTGTAGGCAGAAATGGAAGATACCTAGACGAGAGAAATCAACTTCGTGACGCTCTTGGCGCTCTTTCATTTCGAACAGCTCAACACCGATACCATCAGATGTTACTAGGTGAGCAATGTTGAAGCCTTTAAAGCCTTCACCGAACACAGCAATACACATACGGCCGATTGCTGATTCGCGCTCTTCCATCACTTTAGTGTTGTTCATTACGATTCTTAGACCTAGCGCTTTCGTGTAAAACTCGACTGCTTGGTCCATGTCACCAACCATGATGCCTACGTGATTCATTTTCATAACTTGCTCCAAATTCGTTTTAAATTCTGTGCTTTTCGAAGACTAGCTTCGGTGTTTCGTTTCGATGAAGAGAGTATAGGTACATGCGTTAATTAACTGAAATTATCATAATTTATATTAATGATAATATTTTGTTATTTACAGTTTGGTATAACAACTCAACTCAACTCACGTAAAGAGACCATATCTACCCTTACCTACATAGACACATAGATACGCACACCAATAGAGATAAGCCCAATATAGAGAACAACCTAAAGAGCATAGCTACTCAAATTGGGGATTGCTGATGTTTGATGGCTTTTGTTAATCGTTTTTGTTGATAGCTTTTACCGATAGTCTTTTCCTTTTGAAGATAGGATTCGCCTATTGAATCTATAGAAATGTCCGATTTCACTAATTTTCGGTGGCAATGCAATATATCTACATCGACGCGGGATAGCGTTAAACACTACAAATTAGAAAGAGAGTCAAATCATGATCAACACAGAAATCAAACCATTCAACGCAACAGCATTCAAAAACGGCGAATTCGTAGAAATCACTGAGCAAGACGTTAAAGGCAAGTGGGCTGTATTCTTCTTCTACCCAGCAGACTTCACATTTGTATGTCCAACTGAGCTAGTTGACCTACAAGACAAATACGCAGAGCTTCAATCTCGTGGCGTAGAAGTTTACTCAGTATCAACTGACACTCACTTCTCTCACAAAGCATGGCACGATACTTCTGACAAAATCGGCACTATCGAATACTTCATGGTAGGCGACCAAACGGGCAACATCACAAATAACTTCAACGTTATGCGTGAAGGCCAAGGCCTTGCAGACCGTGCAACGTTCCTAATCGACCCTGAAGGCGTCATCCAAGCAATGGAAATCACAGCTGAAGGCATCGGCCGTGACGCAGAAGACCTACTACGCAAGGTTAAAGCAGCACAATACGTAGCCGCTAACCCAGGTGAAGTTTGCCCAGCTAAATGGAAAGAAGGCGAAGAGACTCTAGCTCCATCTCTAGACCTAGTAGGCAAGATTTAATCTAAGCCTAGCTAACAAGAATAGCTAAACGGTTCTACAGGCGCGCTTCGGCCCCCCTCCTAAAGGGCAGTCGCGCGCCACCCTTTCAAAACATCAACACCACAATATTTGCCGACTTGCGCCCCCTTTTTATTTTCCTTTTTCAGCAAGAAGGTATTGGTCAATACCAAGACACAGAATTTAAGAGCAGGCACGATTATGTTAGATCAAGCAATGAAGCAGCAGCTAAAAGCATACCTAGAAAACCTAAAAACCAATGTTCAGTTAGTCCTTAGCCTAGATGGCAGCGACACCGCGAACAAACTTCAAGATCTGGCGAATGACATCGCGTCTTTGACCGACAAAATTGAAGTGACTCGCGATGATAGCGCAAGCACGCGTAGCCCAATCATGCAGGTAGTGAACCAAAAGAAAGGCACCGCGATCGGTTTTGCCGGTTTGCCAATGGGTCACGAATTTACGTCACTGGTTCTAGCACTGCTTCATAGTGGTGGTCACCCTATCAAGCTTGAAGCGGACGTAATCGAACAAATTAAAGAACTCGATCAAGAACTTAATGTAGAGATTTTCATCTCACTCTCATGCCAAAACTGTCCAGAAGTGGTTCAGGCATTCAACATGATGTCGGCGATTAACCCTCTGGTTAAGACAACGATGATTGATGGCTCAGCATTCCAAGACGAAGTGAAGTCTCGCGACATCATGGCAGTGCCAAGCGTGTTCGTTAATGGTGAGCTATTTGGTCAAGGCCGTATGTCACTGGCAGAGATCCTGAACAAGGTTGATTCAGGCGCAGCACAAAAGAAAGCAGCAAACCTAAACCAACAAGCACCCTTTGATGTATTGGTTGTCGGCGGCGGCCCTGCAGGTTCTTCAGCGGCAATTTATGCTGCACGTAAAGGCATTCGCACAGGTGTGGTTGCTGATCGATTCGGTGGCCAAGTGATGGATACCATGGCGATTGAGAACTTTATCTCAGTGAAAGCGACCACCGGCCCTAAGTTAGTGGCAAGCCTTGAAGAGCATGTAAAAGAGTACGGTGTTGAAGTGATGACTGAGCAGCGCGCTGCAAACATCATTGCAGCAGAAGACACAGAAGACGGCTACATCCACGTTGAGCTAGAGAGCGGCGCAACACTACGAGCTCGCACGGTTATCACAAGTACCGGTGCTCGCTGGCGTGAAATGAACGTTCCGGGTGAGCAAGAGTACCGCAATAAAGGCGTCGCTTACTGCCCACACTGTGATGGTCCATTGTTCAAAGGTAAGAAAACAGCAGTTATCGGTGGCGGTAACTCAGGCATCGAAGCGGCAATTGATTTAGCGGGTATCGTTGAACACGTAACCGTACTTGAATTTGCAGACACACTGCGTGCCGACCAAGTGCTTATCGACAAAGCAAACGCAACACCAAACATCGAAATCATCAAGATGGCACAAACAACGCAAGTGATTGGTGATGGCAACCGTGTAACCGGTCTGGAATACAAAGATCGCAACACCGATGAACTTAAACAGATCGAACTCGCAGGTATCTTTGTTCAAATCGGCCTGATGCCAAATAGCGAATGGTTGAAGGGTTCGAAAGTTGAGCTCTCACCACGCGGTGAAATTGAAATTAACGCTCATGGCGCAACATCAATGAAAGGTGTATTCGCAGCGGGTGACGTAACAACCGTACCTTACAAACAGATCATCATTGCGATGGGTGAAGGTGCGAAAGCAAGCTTAGGTGCATTTGACCACCTAATCCGTAACTCAGCTCCAGTTAAAGAGGCTAAAACCGCTTAACCTTTACACTTAAAAGCTTCTAGTCTTAAAAGCTTTTAACTCAAGTTCCTTAATATTTGTTAACTTAATTCTTTACTGTTAACGACTTAGTCGACATTTAGACGCCACTCCTATGGATTTAGGAGTGGTTTTTTTCTTTGTGATTTATGCCGGTTGATAAAGCATGAAGGCAACCACCATCGCTAAGCTTCCGCCCAAGCAACGGTTCACAAACATCATCTGCTTTGGTGATTGCAGCAACTTTTTAAGCATGGTGCCGCAATACGCCCATACCAACATACACGGTACACCGGTAATCACCATACCCGCGATAATGGTCACGACTTGAATCAAGTAATCTGCGTTCGGAGTAATGAACTGTGAAAACACGGTTAATGACGCTATCCAACCTTTAGGGTTTAACACCTGCACCAACACACCAGACATGAAACCTGAACGATTGTCGGTAGTGCTTTCTTCGATTTGCATATTCGCAATCGACCATGCCATGAACAGCAAATAAGCCGCACCCGCGTATTTCAAAATGTTGTATAGCTCTGGGTAAAGGGTAAATAGGCTCACCAAACCGACACTAGAACCCGCCAGTACGATGATGATGCCAACAGCGTTCCCAGAGATAAAAGGTAAAGTCGCAGCAAATCCATAACGACTTGAAATCCCAAGTAATGCGATATTGCCTGCCCCAGGGGTAATTGCAATTGATGTTGAAAATAGCAAGAACGCCAGCATTAATTGAGAGCTCATTTCCTCTCACTCCTAATAAGTAAAGTATTTATAGGGGGAGAGTTTACAGATTCGACTAGGAATTAAATTGCTATATAGGCTAATATTAATCCAAATTTGAGCAAGACTTTTCTAAAAAAACCATGAAACAGAAAGAATCCACCAAAGAAGTGTTAGATGACACCGATATCGCCATCTTAGAACATATTCAACAAGACGGACGCATGAGTAACAGCAAGCTCGCAGAGAAGGTGAATCTCAGCGAAACCCCATGCTGGCGCCGTTGGAAACGAATGGAGGAGACGGGCTATATTGATGGCTATGCCGCTAAGCTAAACCGCAAGAAACTCGGCTTACATGTTGCAGGTTTTACTCTTGTCACCCTAGGTAATCATGAAGTTGAAAACACAGAACCGTTTGAAGAGTTTGTCGCGGTAACCGATTGGATTCCAATGTGTCACTGCATTGCAGGCGGCGCCGATTATATGGTGCAAGTGTTGGCGAAAGATTTGGAAGAGTACTTTGAACGTATAAGCTCGATCAGACGAGTGAAAGGCGTGAGTGCGATTCAGTCGAACATCTCAGTAAAAGAGTTAAAAAACAGCTATCGATTGCCGCTTTCAGATTAGCTCCCTAAAACACATCAAACAAAAAGCCCAGCCGCGATAGATGTCTGAAATCTAGAGCTCTGGGCTTAACGTTATTATTTACTGGGCTAACTGGCTTAGTTATTCACAAGGGTGAGCAAGATGGATCAAGGCTAAACCACCGAGTGACGTTTCACGATATTTCTTGTTCATGTCTTTACCCGTTTGATACATGGTCGCAATGACCTTATCTAACGAAATCAAAGATTTACTGTTACGCTTCAAAGCCATGCGTGATGCGTTGATGGCTTTCATCGCGCCCATCGCATTTCGCTCAATACACGGCACTTGAACCAAGCCGCCAATTGGGTCACAAGTCATACCCAAAGAGTGTTCCATTGCGATTTCTGCCGCAATACAGATCTGCTCATTGCTGCCACCGCGTAGTGCCGTTAAACCAGCCGCCGCCATAGAAGACGACACCCCTACTTCACCTTGGCACCCAACTTCCGCACCAGAGATTGAAGCGTTGGTTTTGTATAGAATACCAATCACGCCCGATACCGCTAAGAAGTCTTTTAACTGCTTGGTATCCAACTCTTTAATGAAGCGATGGTAATACATCAATACGGCAGGAATAACGCCCGCTGCACCATTGGTTGGTGATGTTACCACTTGGCCACCAGCCGCATTTTCTTCGCTAACCGCAAACGCAAACAAGTTAATCCAATCCATGATTTCCATTGGGTCGTTTTCAACCGCCGCATTTGCTTCGAGCTTCTTAAGCAAATTAGGCGCACGACGAGTCACGTTCAAACCACCATCAAGAATGCCTTCGGTTTCAAAGCCGCGTTCCATACAACGACTCATCACTCGCCATATTTGATCCGCTTTCTCTGAAATAATGTCGGAGCCTTCAAACTCCGCTTCATTTTTTAGAATCATGCCACCGAGGCTCATCCCGCTATTATCGGCTTGTTGCAGCATTTCATCGGCGTTTTTGAACGGGAAAGGGACTTCTACTGCTTGGGTTTGAGTATCATTTTGCAGTTCATCAGCGGTTGCGATAAAACCGCCGCCAATTGAATAATAAGTTTCATCGACAATCACGTTGCCACTCTGGTCGAACGCAGTAATCATCATGCCATTTTCATGCAGAGGCAGGTTGTCTTTGTGGAACAACATGTCGGTTTGGTAGTTGAATGCAATGTGCTTGGTACCCGCTAGATCCATCTCACCACTGTCTACGGCATGACGCATTGCTTGGTTTGCGCTGGTGATTTTGATGGTGTCTGGTTTATTGCCGAGTAGCCCCAATATTGTTGCTCTGTCGGTGTGGTGACCTATGCCAGTCAATGACAAAGAACCGTATAAATCCACCTGAACACGCGTCACTTCAGCGATTTTATCAGCGATTAATTGTGTGAAATGGAAACCCGCAATCATTGGGCCGTTGGTGTGAGAGCTCGATGGCCCCACACCAATTTTGTAGATATCAAAGATCGATAACATAGATATACCAGTAAAAAATCGGTCAATTAAGAAAGAGCGGCATAAAGCCAATCAGGGATAACAGTACAAGCAGCAATCGTCACAACAGCGAACACCAACAAGCCGTAATGACTCGCGGTAGGCTTTGCAAACAAATGCTTTTGCTTGGCTATAAATTCATTTTGTTGCTCGGTTACCTCTCCCCAGAAGCGGCTCACAACAACACCTAACACTAAGAAAACCACAGTGCCAATCAAGGCAAACCAAGGCCAAGCTATTCCGCTGTATTTGGCAATGAATACGACGGCCACACTGCCAATACTGCCCGCAATTACCCCTTTCTCGTTTGCTTGTTTGAAGAACAAACCCAAGATGAAAGAGCCAAGGCGAATACCGACAAAAATAGAGGTTAGGCTCGCAATCGTTTTAAGCACTGATTCATTAGAAACAGCCAGTAATGCAGGCACAACAACCGACGCTGCAGCAACAAGGCTCATTTTTCTAGCAACCGATTCATAGTGCGCGTCAGAAGCTTGCTTGCGGAAAAAGCGCTTATAGAAATCGAACGTTGCGACCGTCGCCATTGAGTTATAGGTGGAATCCAATGTCGACATTGCCGCAGCCGAAAGTGCTGAGATCACCAATCCAACAATGATTGGATTGGTATGGTTAAACACAAAATCGAGAATCACTTCGTTGCTGTTTTCAAAACTGCTGTCTTGATAAAAGACACTTAACAGCACCCCCATCACAGCAAAGAACAGATAAACAAAGAATGCGCCGTAACCACAAAGCAACATCGACTTTTGCGCTGTTTTAACGCACTTAGTCGCCAACGTTCTCTGAATAATCAGTTGGTTAGTACCATACACACTCAGGTGCAAGAAGCTCACAGCCACTACGCCTGCCCACAATGTGGTATCGACGCCTAAGTCAAAATCGAGGTTGATGATATTCAAATGTTCAGGAGACAACACCTCGCCCGCATCGATTTTCATCAGCAATAAAACAAAGATCGCAATGCTGCCGATAATCAACACTGCTGACTGAAGCATGTCAGTCCAGATTACAGTCGAAATACCCCCCGCATAGGTATACAACGCAGTAAATACGCTGATGTAGATGATCGCCTCAGAGATACTCACTGGCAGCACTTGCACTAAGATCAGAGCAACCGCATACAAAATGACCCCTGCCGAAATACACTGAACCACAATGAACACGATGGAATTGATCGTGCGAGCAACAACGCCAAAGCGGTGCTCTAGGTATTCGTAAATCGAGGTTAGGCCGAGCTTGTAAAACACCGGAACAAAAAAAAGCACAGTGAAAAAGATCACTATTGGATAGTTCAAATGTACGCTCATCGCTTCCATACCCGAGCTATAAACCCAGCCCGGCATACCAACGAACGTCATTGCGCTGATGTAGGTTGCAAGAATCGACACACCTGCCGTAAACCAACCAAACTGTTTTCCACCAGTCGAAAAGTCGCCACCGACGCTATAGCGCCTATTAACTAAGTAGCTGATAAACAATGTAGTTAGCACATAAAGAGCAATAACCACAAAACTTGAGTACGTAACCATTTTTAGATTCCGTTTATTGTATGTCGCAAATCATTCGCCGCCAATAGTACTCATAAATGGATATTTTCCTTCAAAAACCCACAGTAAGTGTGACTATTATCACTAAGAACGACGATTAAACGCTCAAATCGCCCCACAAAGCACAAAAACGCGATCAAATGAGATCCAGATCACCAAAATACACAAAATGGGTACGCACTCATTTTAAAATTGACTTTGATCACGGATCTAATAACCACAAAAATTCTATTATCTCTCCCGAAATGAAGACGGTGTGATGAAACTAAATAATCAACACACAATAATTAAAACCAAAACCACCCTATATAAAATAAAGGTTTATCGGTCATGACCATTAAAAAACACATGAGCGAAGTTCCTATGATTCAAAGGGTAGCCGCATATCTAGCAATTCTAGTGGGTTACTTTTTTTATTGTTATAACTTTGTAATTATTGACTACGTACGCCCATACATTGTGGAAGAATATGCTGGTATTAGCCTTTCTGATACCGCTCAGTTCTACACTTGGCAGTCTGTTGGTGCTCTGATTGGTGCACTGAGCTGTGCATGGTTCGCAACCAAGTTCGGCAAGAAGTCCACATTAGTAGCAATTACGGCACTAAACGGTGGTGCAACCATCATCAACATGATGTTTACCGACTACGCCACTTGGGCCGCAATGCGTTTCATCATTGGACTGTCTTTAGGTGGTTACTTCACTGTAGCTGTATCTTTGATGATTGGCCTATTTACACCAACGGTTCGCGGTAAGTTGACTGCTTTTGCTTCTTCAATGTTCTCTGTTGCTTTAGTGGCAATGGGCGCTTACGCAGCCTTCATTACAAGTGTTGATGCACCTTGGCAGAGCCTAATGTGGGTAGGTGGTATTCCACCGCTTGTAGCAGCAGCGTTAATGATCTTTGTATTACCAAGCGACAAAACAGTGATCGCCTACGGTGAAGAAGATCAACAAACAACAACCAATGCAGCTGGGGAAGTAACCGAAGCTAAAAAAGGTTCTTGGGGTGAGATGTTAAGCAAGCCTTACCGCAAAATTACGATTACTTGTTTACTTCTTTCTGGCCTTAACTTCTACGGATTCCAATTCTTCGGTGGCTTTGTAACTACCTACCTGAAAGATGTTCGTATGTTTGATGGTGCAACCATCGGTTTGATCTTCTCTATCTCAGCATTTGGTTCACTCTTCGGTGCTTGGTTCTGGGGATGGGCAGCAGATAAGTACGGTCGTAAGATCAACGCGTTCGGCTTCATCCTCGCAGGTATCATGGTTTCTATCTTCTTTGTCGCACCTGGCGACATGATGATTGGCGGCCTAAACATGCTGGCTCTTCTAGGTCTTATCTACAACTTCGGCCTGTCTGCTTCTGCAGTATGGGGCGGTTACTTCTCTGAATTGTTCCCAGCACGCTTGCGTAGCTATGGTGCAGCTTTATTCCATGGCGGTCGTATTATCGGCATGTGGGCACCAATGGTTCTTATCTTCATCCAAGAGCGTACCGACCTACAAACAGCAATGTGGGGCTCACCAATCGTATGGATTATCGCCGGTCTACTATGGCTAACACTGCCTGAAACTCTTAAAGGTGGCGTCTTCGATAAGAGCAAAAAATCAGAAGCAGCAAAAGCTTAATTCGAAACTCATACGCTGAAGTTCAAATACGAAAAATTTAAAGCCGGCTGATAAGTCAGCCGGTAACAAAATCCAAATCGAGTCCTGTTCCGAATGTTGACTCGACAACACAAAGAGAAATTATTATGTCTAAATATCAAGAAGCTAAACGCATTGTTCGTGAATACTTCGATGCAATGGAAAACGCAACTCACGAGAACGTTGCTGAAGTTTTAAAAGCACACACTTCTGAAGATTACTTGTGGCGCGGTGTTTACCCATTCCGTGAGCAAGAAGGCGCACAAGCAGCTGCTGACGTATTCTGGGCACCAATGATGAAGTCAATGACTCGCATGCAGCGTCGTCAAGACATCTTCATCGGTGGTAACAACGAAGTTAACCCAGATGAGATTTGGGTAATGAGCATGGGTCACTTCATGGGTCTATTCGACGCTGAATACCTAGGCATGCGCCCTACTGGCAAGATCATGAACGTTCGCTACGCAGAATTTAACTGTGTTGTTGATGGTAAAATCACTAAGACAGGCCTGTTCCTAGACCTTCTAGGCATGATGGATCAAGCGGGTTGCTACCCACTTCCACCATCAACAGGTAAGCACTTCGTATACCCTGGCCCACGTAACCACGATGGTCTGCTATTCGAAGACGCGGCTCCAGAAGAAGGTGTTGCGACACTTGCTCTAGTAAACAAAATGGTTGATGACCTGTCTGCTCTTAACGACAGCGGCGCGATGGGTTGCCCACCAGAAGTACTAGCGAAGAGCTGGTCAAAAGACATGATTTGGTACGGCCCATGTGGTATCGGCGCGTCTTACACAATTCCTCGCTACCAACAACAGCACCAACTTCCTTTCCGTAACAATCTGAAAGACAAGAAGTTCAACGGCCACGTTTGTCGTTTCGCTGAAGGTAACTTCTCTTGTTTCTTCGGTTGGCCAAACCTATCAAACACACCAACAGGTGGCTTCCTAGGTATGACTGGCGGTGAAGTACGTGCAAACATGCAAGTAGTTGACGTTTACTACCGTGACGGTGACAAACTGTCTGAGAACTGGGTTCTTATCGACCTTCCTTACTGGCTACAGCAGCAAGGTCTAGATGTGTTCGAACGCACTTCAAGCATCATGAACCCAACGCTGTAATCGATACGCTTTAATCCAAAAGATTGAAACGCAATAGTGGCAACCTAAATAGACATCTGATTTAGGTTGCCACGCTTACTGGGGGACCCTTCTCGCTCCCAGTAAGTGCTCCAACCAATTCATTATTGCTCCACTAATAACTGAATCTACTAGTACCTCATGGATGGGGTACACCCTGCCAAACCATTACCAATATAACGGGCTTGAAAGCACGGTGGCTTTCTACGGCCTGAATAAAGAGAATTACAATGAAAAAGTCGATTCTTTCAGCAGTGATCCTGACAGCACTTACCTCAGGTTCTGCTTTTGCTGCACACACTTTTACCAATGACGCGGGCGATAGCCTTACTTTAGACGGTCGTTTCGACGTTCGTTACCAAGATAAGGGCGGCGACCACAATGGTGAGTGGAACAGCGGTAGCTCTCGTTTCGGCCTGAAAGGTCAAATGGGACTCGATAACGGCTGGACTGGCTTTGGCCATGCTGAATGGGGTTATAACTCAGGTGCTAACGGCGACAATATTTACGACCGACTTCTATACGCAGGCGTAGAGCACGACAAATACGGCAAGATCGCAGCAGGTACGAAGCAATGGTCTACCTTCTACGATGTGGCTTGGTTTACCGATATGGGTAGAGTGTTCGGTTCGCGTGGTTCTGGTTACTACAACCTATCTGACTGGGGTATTGCGTCAGGTACAGGTCGTGCCGAGAACTCGATTACTTACCGCAACAGCATTAGCGACAACTGGAAATACGGCTTCACTTACCAAACCACTCGCGAAGATGTTGGTCTAGCTGACGGCTTAACAGCAACGCTGAAAAACGGTATGGGCGCATCAACGCTGTACACTGTTATGGATGGCCTAACGATTGGTTTAGCTTACCACCAGAATGAGTTTGATGATGTCGATGCGGGCGTTAAAAATATCAAAGATGGTGATACACAACGCATTGGTCTATTAGGTGTTAACTATACCAATGACGGTCTATTCGTTGGTTTCACCTACAGCCAAGGTTCAAACTGGGAAACCACCAGCCAAGCTGAATTCTACGACCACCGTGGTGCGGAATTCTTCACTTACTACCACTTTGAAAACGGTCTGCGTCCAACCTTTAACGTGAACTACTTAACGGATACCGACGACAACGCAAACGGCTACGAGCGCCAGCTTATTATTCCTGGCCTTGAGTACCACTTTAAGAAGAATAAGTTCTTAGTTTGGACGGAATACCAGTTTGATAATGGTAACGACAAGTCTGTTGGTAACCATTACGAAAATAGCGATGACCAATTCGCTGCAGGTATCCGTTACTACTTCTAACGATGTAGCGGCATGTTGCTCATTTTATGGGTAAATTCGAAATCTAAAGCTCTGCTCTTACGCAGAGCTTTTTTGTCACTACCTCTGTAATCCTACTGTTTTCCCAATACAGAGAATGGGTTATACCCAACATCAAATTCAAAATAATCATTATTCCTTATTTTTCATATCATTCCTTGGTATTACTTTATGAGTACGTACCTAAATATGTTACTCTGTGCGCAGTTAATTTGGTTCAAAAGTATGGTCTATGAGCTCTCCAAAACACTCCACGGCGTCAAAGCCAACCGTCACCTCTAAAGATGTCGCTAAACTTGCTGGCGTTTCTCAATCAACTGTATCTCGTGTATTTGTCCCGGGCAGTTCAGTGTCTGAAAAGACCAAGCAGAAAGTGTTCGATGCAGCAAAGTCGTTGAATTATCGTCCTAATGCCTTTGCCCGCAGTCTGACGACAAATGAGTCCAAATTGATTGGCTTAGTTTTCCCAGATGCCGACTACCCTATCCACATGAAAACTCTGCAGCTTATCTCTACCGAGCTACAAAAACAGGGTTACTCTGCGGTATTGATTCCTTGGCAAGTTGATGGAAACGACAACCACTCGATTCCTAATATCTTCCAATACAGAGTTGATGGCGTAATTGCTGCTTCCGCGACCTTTAATAAGTCGCTTTATGAAGAGTGTGAAGAGTTCGACATCCCTATCGTTCAGTTTGCACGTGTTGTTGAAGGGACGAAAAGTAGCCATGTAGTGAGCGACAACTACGCCGCAGGCCAAGTCGCCGCTCAGCATTTACATAGCGTAGGAACAAAGTCAGCGGTTTACCTGACAGGTAACGTACCAACCTACACCAACGGTGAGCGTGAATCGGGCTTTTGCTCAGAATTCGAAGATCTCACGGGCAAGCAAGCTCGTGTTATTGAAGCTGACTATGACTACCTTGATGCTTTAGATACCATTCGGACTCTGTTTTCAGAACCCACACATCCTCAAGCGATTTTCTGTGCGACAGATAACCTCGCGATGGCGGTAATGGATGTGGCGCGCTTAGAATTCAACCTGCGTATTCCAGAAGATCTTCAAGTGATTGGTTTTGATGATATCCCACAGACTCAATGGTTGAACTACCAACTTACTACCTTCAAGCAAGATTTCAGACGCCTTGCACGTGAATCAGTGAAAATTGTCGTTAGCCAGATTCAAGAGCAAGACACGAGCTTGGTTAAGCTAATGGTGCCAGTGAAGTTCATTGAACGAAACACGACACTAAAATAGAACCAACGTTAAGACGCATTCAAATAAAAATCCCGCTCAGTGTGAGCGGGATTTTTATGATATTCAACTAGTTACCTACACCCCCGGTCTTCTCTGCCGGAGAATCAGGCGTCACTGGAGGCCACTCTTGGAAGGTTGCTAGATGTTGTTGGACTGCAGCTTGTGCAGGACCAAATGCCCACATTTTTTGCCCCATCCACTTCAAGTACATGCCCGACTCTTCCGCCGCTCTCTCGTATGGGTCACGACGTAAGTTAAACAGTAATGGTGCATTTAACGCTTCTTTAGGACCACTCCAACCGTGATTTTGCACGATGAAGTGCGCCTTCCAATCACCAACACGAACCGCTTGCAGCTGATCTCGTTCGTAGTAGTAGATCTCTTTACGGTTTGATTCGCCTTTCTCAGTCAGCATATCCACTTGGTTGTAGCCATCAAGGTGCGCTTTAAAGCCATCGTGACCTTTCAGCAGTTTGTCTTTTAGATCCGTTGGACCACCAGCCGCAGCGACAAGAGTGGGTAACCAATCCATACCATCAAAGATGCCATTGCCTACAGTACCCGCTGGGATTTTACCCGGCCAGCTAACCAGTGCAGGGGCTCTTACGCCACCTTCCCAAGTTGTGCCTTTCTCACCGTGATAAGGTGTCATACCGCCATCTGGCCAAGTCATGATCTCTGGGCCGTTATCGGCAGTGAAAATGATGATGGTGTTGTCAGCAATACCGAGTTCTTCCATCTTCGCCATCATCTCACCGACGTGATCATCAAGATCTTTCATGACCACTTCTTGGAGCCCCCAACCGTTTTGGCCGAGCATCGCTTCGTACTCAGGTGAAAGGTGCGTCCAAACGTGACCACGTGATGGACAGTACCAAGTGAAGAAGGGCTTATCCGCTTCAACCGCCCTTTCAATGAAGTTGATTGCGTGTTTATTTACTTCATCGTCGAGTGTACGCATACGCTCGATCGACAATGCACCATCATCTTCGATCGTTTGACCACCTTTACCGTCTGATCTTGCGTAAATAACATTACGAGGTGCAAATGCATCCAAAGAGCCATCTTTTGGCCAATCTGGATCTTCTGTGTATTCCATTGCATTCAAGTGATACAACCACCCCCAATACTCATCAAAACCGTGCATCGTCGGTAGGAATTCATCTCGGTCACCAAGGTGGTTTTTACCAAATTGACCCGTAACATAACCCATGGTTTTAAGGATTTCAGGAAGCGTTGGTGTGTCAGCAGTTAAACCAACAGGGCCACCTGGCAACCCGACTGAGTGCATGCCTGTTCGCACAGGAAGTTGACCCGTTAAGAATGCAGAACGACCAGCCGTACAAGAAGGTTGAGCGTAATAATCAGTCAGGAGCATGCCCTTTTCAGCAATACTATCGATGTTTGGTGTTTCACTACTCATCACACCATTGTGATAAGCACTCAGGTTTGAGATCCCAATATCATCCGTGAAGATAACAAAAATATTCGGTTGCTCTTGTGCTGACCATGCCGATAGCGAAAAGCTACTCAACACACTCATCACAACAAGGTGGAAAATCCTTTTCATAGAATGTCCTTATACTGTTTCAGATTGCTCTTTGTGAACCATTTTTATTCCTACCAAACCAAAGCCAAGCTCCAATAATAAATAGACGACAAGTAGCCCGTGAGGCATGCCATCTATCAACAAGCTAATGACTCGGCCAGCAGCCAAACCCAACATGAAGACCACCAAACTGTAGAGTGCTGGTAGTCGGTATTTCTTTAGTAACGCCCCTGCTATCCAAAACAGAGCCAACGCTAAGTACAACCCCATCACGGCACGAAAGATATGAGTGACATTGATAGGGCTAGCATCAATTCCGAAAAGATAATCAAGGGAGACAACGGGGGCATAACCGTACGACAACGCAATCGGTGTTAAACCCAAAACAGCGACGATCAAAAAAACGCTTTGTGGCTTCATATCCTTACTCTTTTAATTTGGCTCTTTTCAAAAAACATAGTCTACAATCAGCAATATACAAGTTGCATATATGAGAAATGAATAGTTAAAACACACATTCACATTTGTGCTATTTCACATCGAAGATAAGGATATCAATATGGCTAAATGGCGTTACCTACTCGCATCAGCATTGGCTGCCAGTTCAACCGTAAATGCTCAGGAAGCAAGTGAACAAGCGGACACAAAAAAGTGGCAACATAGCTTCGAAATTTACGCGCTTGCACTCAATATCCGCGGAGACAGCACCATTGGTGGCTTGTCAGCAGATGTCGATGTTGATCCTGCATTCATCATGGATCATCTTGATATGACCGCAATGGTGCGTTTAGAGGGTATCTATGACAATCAGTGGGGCTATTACATTGACTACAGCTTCATGAAGTTAAGCGGAAAAACAAACTCAGTGTTAGGTAGCAACCTAGAGGTATTGAGGGGCAACCTTGATATCCGACAAGGTGTTTTAGATGTGAAGGGGTTTAAGCGCTACCAGTACGATTTTGGCACGATTGATTATCTGTTTGGGCTTCGTTGGTGGGATAACGACATTGATGCCAAGCTTTACGGTTCAGGTGGCAATCTAAGTGCAGACCGATCACTCGATGAAGATTGGGTTGATTACCAAGTAGGTGTGAGATGGATAACGCAGCTCAATAAGGATTGGAAGTTTCACGCAACCATTGATGCAGGGCTTGGTAGTGACACAAACTTTACCTCATCTCTGTTAACTGGCGTGCGATACCAGATAAACAGTTGGTCTGACTTAAATGTTGCCTACAAATCGACCTGGGTTGATTACGAAAACAAGGGTACCTTTGAATACGATACCGCATCGCAAGGGTTCCTGATTGGTTGGGCTGCTCACTTTTAATCCAATTATCGTAACGTGTTAGAAGCTAGGCCAACCCAACGTTGATTACTTGGATTTAATGTCTATTAAAACGTAATCCTCAAATGATTCTGATCTCTGGCGATAACCTCGTCGCCAGAAGTTTTTCTTCGTGAAACATACACCGCCCTTCCTCAAAGAAAACCCATAAAATCATCAAGTAACACCTGAACATCGTTCATTTAACCTATCTAAAAAATTGTAATTTTAGATCATGGAAATACAGGTTTATATCTTGAGATATTTAATCTTCATTTAATCGTTCCCGCCCCATTCGAACAGTGTTTTTTATTTTGAAAATATCGCTAGAATCCTCTCCCGAAATTTACAAACCAGAGTGAAAACAATGAAAAAATTAATCTTAACGGCTCTTACGATTGCCTCAGTTACCGGCATCGCATCAACTTCAGCTTTTGCATCAAATGAAATGTACGCATTGGGTGGTTTCGGGATGGATGATGGCGATGTCGGTGGCCAGTTCACATTTGGTAGCCAAGTCATGCAAAGCAACTGGTATGTTGAATCAACGTTGCTTGTTATTAGCACTGATGAAAAGGATCTTAAAACAGAGCAAGAGTTCGATTCTTTAATGCTTTCATTAACACCTATGTATAAGCACAGCTTCAGCGAAAACTTCGCTGTTTATGGTAAGGCGGGCGCTTTTTACGCACACTCAGATACCAAATTGGTGTTCCTATCTAGCGATAATAATGAAGTCCACAAAGGGTCGCATGGTGATCTTGGCTTAACTTACGGTATCGGCGCAGAATACAAGTCACTAAAACCAGTTTTCGGCCACTCCAAGTTTGTGACTCGAGCTGGATTTGATTGGTATGAGTTCGGAGGAAGTTCTGGTTGGTATACCACTGAGTCGGTACTAAGTATCCAAGCAGGCTTTACCTTTTAATTGAGTAGAAAAAATGAGTAAGCCTCTCGTTAGACGAGGCTTACTTCGTTACACATTTTGGTTCAGACTACGCACTCTTTCTTCATGATAGTTAAGCCGGCTTCGAGCGTTTCTGTCCATGCTTGTTCAACGCTTTCATCGTAGTGAGGGTCGTATTTTTTAACTGTATTGAGTAACGAATTGAACCACTCGTTGAGCTCTTGCTCAGAGATATCCATTCCTAAATCTTTATGTCGCTTCCCAAGCTTCTTCACCGAGTTTCGTACGCTCGGTAGACCCGCAGAGTTATAGATAAGAATGATCGAGGCTTTAAGCATCTTGGTTTGTTGCTCTAACCCTATCTTTTCAAAACGTTCTGAAAACCTTGGATTATGCTCGCAAAAATCCGCCAAAAACGTTTCGAGAAATTCTTGGTCAATCCGGCAGCGCTCAAAGCTTTCATAAAACAGTTCATTCGGTTTCATCTAGCCAGTCCTTTGCAAAATTTTGAGTCTTCGAGAAGCTAACAAGTTCAGAGCCGCGACTTCGCCAACTCCGAACCATCAATATGGTCTAAGTATACGCCACTGTGGCATAAAATGAACGATGACATAAGGCGAACTGTGGCATAACGTATACTATGACATAAAGCGAACTATGGCATAAAGTGAGTTGCACAGATCTTGTTTCCATCAGGATCTCGCAAATAAGCCATGTACAAACGACGCTCATCAGAACCTCTCGCTCCGGGACCGTTTTCAATACTGGTACCGCCATTCTCGACGCCAATCCGATGCCACTCATCTACAACTTCAGGAGAAGAGGCAAGAAAACCCACCGTCATGCCATTGCCGTGAGTCGCAGGCTGACCATCAATCGGCTTCGTTAAACCCAACACACCCGTTTGGCTAACGTAAACACAGCGCCCTTTGGGATCAACAGAGCCTTCGCTATAACCCAGCACCTTCATGATTGGGTCATAAAAAGCCTTCGCGCGTTCAATATCTTCGGTACCGAGAAAAACATGGCTGAACATAACTAACCTCTTCTTTTATTGAAAGAACCACCTAAACTAGACCTATAATTCGTGTTTGTCTAGGCACGCTATTCTGTCACAACTGTTGCTTAACCCATTGAGCAAACACCTGAAACTTAGTTCGTTGCTCCATGCCTTTCGGGCACACTAAGTCATACCCTTTACCCGACTCAATACTCATAAGAGGCGCGACCAACAAGCCTTGTTCAATCTGCGGTGTCATAAATTCTAACCGCCCTAGTGCTAGCCCCATCGATAATATCGCCGCATCCATCGCCAAGCGGTTATCACTGTAATAGTCACACTGAAGTGCGCAGTTGGTATCAATTTGAGCTTCATACAACCAACGTTGCCACGCAGTGATATCACCACTATGAATGAAACGAACATCGTCTAAGTGTTGAATGCCTTGGTCTAGTTTGAAGCGTTTCGCATATTCAGGGCTACACACAGGGGTTCTTACTCCACTGAATAATCGCTCGCTAAAATGGTTTGGGTAATGGCCTTCGCTATAGAAAATTGCCACGTCATAAGGTTCAAACTGGAAGTCTGACTGGCTCTGTTTGGTTTGCAGTTTGATGCTTAGATTCGGATACAAGCGTCTGAATTCTGGGAGGCGCGGCATCAACCATGATGAAGCAAAATAAGGCGATGTCGCGATGTACAGCTCCCCACTTAGCTCACCCGTTTGAATATCCATGAGTTCGGAAAAGATAGACTCGAACGAGACGTTCAACATGGATAACACGCGCTGACCTTCTGGCGTCAGTTCGAGCTTTCTTGTCTTGCGCACAAACAGATTGAACTTCAGTTGTTGTTCGAGTTTTTTAATGCGATGGCTGACCCCTCCCTGAGTTAAGAAGAGCTCATCGGCGGCAAGCGTAAAGCTTAAATGTTTAGCCGCAACACTAAAGGTGTGCAGCAGTGACAGCGTTTGTTGGCGATTTTCGAACAACCCCATGCATTAACCCCACTAATTCATAAGTCGTCATAACTGGTTTGTCGGTGTATGTGACCATCATATAAATTAAACCAAGTAATCTACAGCATTAAATGGTGAGCAGTATGCAACAGAATCGAAAACTCAACGTAACCGTGATTGGTGGTGGCTCAAGTTACACCCCAGAGCTCGTTGAAGGACTGCTCAAGCGCCATCACGAATTACCTATTTCTGATCTGTGGTTGGTCGATATTGAAGAAGGCATGGAAAAAGCAGAGATAATCGCGGCGCTCACCAAGCGAATGATAAACAAAGCAGGCTGTGAGATTAATGTTCACCTAACCACGGATCGAAAATCAGCCCTGAAAGACGCGGATTTTGTCTGCTCACAATTTCGCGCAGGAAGAATGGAAGCCAGATTACGTGACGAAAGGATTGCTCTGAAATATCGCATGATCGGCCAAGAGACCAATGGCTTGGGTGGCTTCTCTAATGCTTGCCGAACCATTCCGATTGCACTCGAGATAGCGAAAGAGATGGAAGAACTGTGTCCGAATGCGTGGTTACTCAACTTCACCAACCCATCGGGCATGGTAACGGAAGCACTGATTAAGCACTCAACCATTAAAACCGTTGGTCTATGTAACGTTCCCGTCAACATGGAGCTAGGCGCGGCGAAAATGCTCGGTGCAGAACGTAAAGATATCACGATGCAGATCGCAGGATTAAATCACCTAGTGTGGGCTCGTAAGGTGCTTCATAAAGGTGAAGACAAGTTGGGAGAACTCATCAAGCAACTCCTTGGTGGTAACGATCAAATGATGCCAAAGAACATCCCTCCCTTTGAGTGGGACGCAGAACTGATTCGTTCTCTGAACATCGTTCCTTGTGCTTACCTACGTTACTACTACCAATCCAGAGACATCTTAGACAAAGAATTTACTGCGTCTGAAAACAGCACCAATCGCGCAGACTTAGTTGCCAAGGTTGAACAACAGTTATTGGAGATCTACAAAGATCCCATGCTCGATACCAAACCTAAATTATTAGAAGAACGAGGCGGTGCTTATTACTCTGAAGCGGCCTGTGAGCTCATGAGCAGTATCCACAACAACAAACGTTCTATCATGCACGTCAACACTCGCAACAATGGTGCGATTCAAGGATTACCCGATGACTGTGCGGTAGAAGTAAGTTCGGTAATCACCAGCAGTGCAATCCTGCCACTGAGCGTTGAACCTTTTGAAAGCGACACGCTGCGCTTGATTCAGCAGATGAAAGAGTTTGAAACCTTGACCGTTAAAGCGGCGATGACAGGTGACATCGCAACAGCAAAACGTGCTCTGATCTTAAACCCTATCGTCGATAGTGGTTCGCATATCGACGAGGCTTTACAAGAAACCATTCGCGAGAACTTAGACTTCATGCCTGCGTTCGCTCATCGACTCGCTTAATGTGGCATTTTGTTAGCCGCTAATAAGCTCGGTGATAGCAGCTAATAAGCTCAGTGATAACAGCTAATGAGCTCAGTGACAGCAGAGCTCATTCAAGATATTGAATCCAAATATTTTAATAAGAGGTCATGATGAAATTGATACTCAACGCCGATGATTTCGGCCTCACTGAAAGCGTGAACCACGGCATCGTCGAATGCTTTAAGGCGGGTTTGGTTAAGTCGACCACCATCATGATGAATCAACCGGGTACACAGCACGCGATTGATCTCTATCATCAAGATTTAGTCCCTGAAGTTGGCTTGCACTTTACAGTCACCGCAGGCAAACCATTGACGTCACCAGAGTTAATTCCGAGCTTAGTCGACGAGCACGGGCACTTCTTGAGCAACGTTACTCTGTTCGATAAATCAGATGTGAATGAAGGTGAGGTGATGCTCGAGCTCAACGCGCAATATCAAGCCGCCCTCGATGCCGGTTTGGAGATTAACCATATCGACAGTCATCACTTTGGTGGTGTATTTAAACCTCTAAAAGCAGCGTTTACCCGCACAGTGAATCGCATTGGTCTGCCAGTTAGGCGAATCGATAACATCTTGAGTGGCCAAGATGCACTGCGAGTGCCAACGCCAGATGCTTTCGACATGCGTTTCTTTGACGAAGGCGTATCACGGAATGGCCTGCAAGATTTATTACTGAGCTACCAAGCTATGATGCCTGACGGTGTACTTGAGTTAATGTGCCACCCTTCATCAGTGGCAAGTGAACAGCTTAAGTCCCTATCAAGCTACAGTGATAAACGCGTCGAAGAGCATCAGCTTCTCACTAGCCCAGAGCTAAAACAGTGGCTAGCTGACCATCAGATTGAGTGCATTGGATTCAACGAGCTCAGATAAGATACATTAATTCTGGGCTACTCAACGATCCGTTGTGCGCCCTGCCCTTGGTCATGCAGAATATCTTCAGGGTTCAACAAGTGGCATTTCTGCATACTCAAACATCCACAGCCGATACAGCCTGTTAAGTTCTCTTGTAGCGATTTAATCTGCGCCATTTTGCTATCGAGTTGCCCCTGCCACTTCTTAGCAACGCGCTCCCAATCTCGCTTAGTCGCGGTATGGTTCATCGGCAGTGTCGATAATTCTTCGGTGATCTCTTCCAGCGTGAAGCCTATCGACTGCGCGACTTGGATCAACGCAATTCGTCTCAACATCGCCGACTGATAACGGCGCTGATTTCCGTTAGTACGAATCGAAGCAATCAACCCCTTGGTTTCGTAAAAACGTAGGGCCGAAGGAGCCACGCCACTACGCTCTGACAGCTGACCAATGCTGAGGTATACGATGTTTCTCATGATCTTTCTCTTCCTGTTTGAATAGCCGTTTCGTCCTGATAATGACTAGTATAATAGAGTTCACTTTAACTTGAATTTTGTGTTCAAATTTAGGTTTGGGCTAGGTTACAAAATACGCGCAACAAAGAAGCCTAACACATTGA
The DNA here is from genome assembly GCF_041467855.1 of Vibrio sp. 10N.247.311.51. Classification (NCBI taxonomy): domain Bacteria; kingdom Pseudomonadati; phylum Pseudomonadota; class Gammaproteobacteria; order Vibrionales; family Vibrionaceae; genus Vibrio; species Vibrio sp. 10N.247.311.51. The sequence continues at coordinate 174,427 of NZ_JBFSVK010000002.1, forward strand.
TTATCCTGGCTATGATTTTGTTCGCTGATTACCATACATGTCGTCAAACCCGGGGATGCCTTGCTCCCACACGGGTTTATCTTCACCGACAATGGTTTTCAATGTATCAATGAAGAGCTTGGTTTTTATGGGTGCATCTCGATGTGGGTACACCGCATAGAAAGTGCCAAAGTCATCCAAGTTTAAGTGAGTCATTATAGGCACCAACTCCCCACTGAGCACTTCATCTTCAATCATCTGCGCCGTGACGACCGCGAGAGTACTGCCGGTTAGCGCGCTCTTGGAAATCATCTCAACGTCATTCACTTTATAAGCGGCATTAAGCTGAAAATGCTGCGCTTGCCCCTCTTGATCGACATAAGAAAACTTATCGATCAACAAACCCGGAGCGGCATAAATAGTCGCAGGTAATGACTCGAGTTTTTCGATGGTGTTGATCTCGCCATGCTGAGCAATGAACTCAGGTGAAGCAACAATCAACAATCGACTTCTGGCTATCTTACGGCTGATTAGGCTGGAGTTTTTGGGCTTACCAATACGGAAACCAATATCAAACCCTTCTTTAACCATATCGACGATTCGATCTTCGAGTCTCAATTCAAAATCAACATCTGGATACTGCTTCTGGAAAACCGCAATCGCCTGCTGAACATATTGTCGACCGAACATGGTCGAGCTGGTGATTCTTAATAACCCTAGAGGCTCTGCATGATAGTTTTGCGCCAAGCGTCGAGTATCGTTCAACAGTGCACGAAGCTGATGCGCTTGATTGACCATCTCATTACCTGCAGCTGTCAGAGATAACGAACGAGTGGTGCGATTGAGTAACCGAACATCCAGCTCTTCTTCAAGACGGCTGATCTGTTTAGAGATAACGGAACGGTCGACGTTTCTTTGCTCCGCCACTTTGACAAACGAACCCAGCTCAACCACTTCAAGTAACAATAATAAACGACTCGATATATCCATAACGCCCTTTGTTGCATTTAAAGCACCAATTAAGTGCCAATATGACTATTTTTCTCATCTTATTACAAATCTATAGTAGCTGCACATAACGGAGGCAGCATTCAGTCCCGACCTAATAGAGGAACACCCCATGACACTACTATCTGTGACTAACCAAAATGGCATCGCAACGGTATCAATCAACAACCCACCAGTGAACGTGCTGACTTTCGACTTGATCAACGAGATCAATGCCTTTGTACTTTCATTGAAAGATGATCGTGATACTAAGGTTGTGGTCTTTAAATCATTACATGAGAGCTTCTTTCTGGCTCACCTAGATCTCAATGTGATCAACGGTACACAGGGTGGACAAGCCGGTTCGATTGAATTCAACCACATGATTGAGAACATGAAAGCGATGAAACAAGTCTCTGTCGCCGTGGTTGATGGCGTAGCTCGTGGGGGCGGTAATGAATTTGTGATGGCGTGTGACCTTGCTTATGGCACTGAAAACTCGGCGTTCGCACAACCAGAAATTCATGTAAACATCCCAACGGGTGGCCAAGGCGCAGTGCAATTTGCAAGACGCATGGGCAAAAACAAAGCGCTGCAAGCTTTGCTGCTTGGCAACGATTTTACGGCTCAGCAAGCAGAAGACCGTAACATCATTACGCAGTTCGTACCGAAGGCTGAGATAGAGGATTTCTTAGCAGCGACACTCGGTGTGATCAGTCAATTAGAAGTACGTGATATCGTGATGTACAAAGAGATCATCGCAGCCTCAATCAAAGATGAGCAAGCGGGCGCTGAACTAGAACTGCGTTACTTCTTAGAGCGCGCAAAAGAGCAAAAAACCGCAGCAATTATCGGTGCGTTTCTAAAACACGGTGGTCAAACTGAGCGTGAAGCGAAAGACATTCAAGGTATCTTCGTTGACACCGCAGCAGAGTTATCACAATAGACAATGACGCAATTAAATGGCCATCGCTTGATGGCCATTTATGTATCTAACTATTTATTTATCTGCGCACCGATGTAGTAATTATCTCACTCACTAAAGCAGCTAGATCTGACTCATGATCGATTTCAGGCTCTCGGCCATTTCAGCATTGATGATCTCACCCGTTTCTACATTAAAGTTGTCGTAGAAACTCGGCACTGACATCGAGCCCTTCACATCAGCATCAAAGTAAGGTGCCGAATTTACCGCAGACGACAACACAGAGCTTGCGCCGCCTGGGCCTGGTGATGTGGAGAGCATCACAACAGGTTTGCCTTGATACACTTTCATGTCGATTCGTGATGTCCAATCAAACACATTCTTAAAGGCTGCGGTGTATGAACCGTTGTACTCTGCAAAAGAGATGACCACAGCATCTGCTTCGCCAATCTTGCTGAAAAAGCGCTGTGCGTGTTGATGAACGCCAGACTCTTTTTCTCTATCTTCACTATAAATAGGCATTTCGAAATCATTAAGATCGAGCACCTCTACTTGCGCGCCCTCAACTAAGCTTGCGGTGTACGCTGCCAATTGTTGGTTAATCGATGCTTTACTGTTGGTTGCGCCAATCGCTAATACTTTCATTGTTGATCCTCGAATTTGGTTAGAAACATTTCTCTAAAGTTTGAAAAGGCACATTTGGCGCTAAACCAAAGTACGTTTGTAATGCAGCAAGGTACGTAGGCTCGTCTTCAAGTAGCCACTCCTCTGTTGAGCCATTTTTGCTAATTTTAATTTTCTGATTAAGCAAAGTGACAATCCCACCTTCAATCGGCAGTGCCGCAATACAGTTTGATGTAAAAATGGATTTCGGACTGTTTGAAGTGAAGAAGTTGCTCGACTCTAAGTCGTTGGCACCCACATACGTCATGTCTAGGCTGTAGACGTTCATCCACTCTTCACCCTGCTTTATCTGCAGTAAGAAGCCATATCGTTCATCTTCGATAAAACGAAAAGTTTGTAAGTCATTAGACTGCTCAATATTGGTTTCAATCAGCAATGGAGCACGAGGGGTAAAGGTGCCAAAGCCCGCATCCACCAGCCACTGTTTGCCTTCAATCGTCACCAATGTCACTCGATGGCTACGCCCTGTAGGCTCTCCTGGTAGGTGTACTCGACCAAGCAAGGCTCTCGCTTCAAAGCCCATATGAGTTAACACATTCAGCAACAACCCATTAAGTTCTTGGCAATAACCCCCTCGCTGATTAACCACCAGCTTTTCATGCAATGCCTCTTGAGACAGTTGAATAGGCAGCCCCTGAACCACATCAAAATTCTCGAACGGAATGGTTCGGTGTTGATGCTTATGGATCGCTATTAGGTTTTCGATTGTGGTAACGCTTGGTTGAGATAAACCAATTCTTGAAAAATATTCGTTGATTTGACGCTGTTCCATACCTAACCCCTGATTTGTTTTCATCACCTAATGACTGACGTCTTCCAAGCTAACAACGTTCAAAAATGACAAGGTGATTGTTTATGTTTTTAGATTGGGGATGATGATAAAACCTCAAGTTAACTTTAGGTAAAGCGATATTTTAAAAATATAGGAAATAATTTAAAAATAACTATAAAGCAGTTAATTACGAAAGGTTAAACATAGATTGGCATTGCACAGGCAAAAATAAGCACACCCAAAATACAGTGAGTGTGCTTTATCGAAATACTATTTACTTAAGTTGGTTTAATGGACTGACACCAGAGTATGCGACTCCGGATAGCTCGGCCATTTCGCGATTCCATGTTGCCAAATCGTGAGGATTAAACTGATTCAAATGATCATGACCACACGCTCTCGCCATCACTTGCATCAATTCAGTCGAGGCTTCGAAGAAGTTCTTCAATTGATTCGATGCCTTCTCAACATTTAACCGTTGGCGTAAATCGGCTTTTTGAGTCGCGATACCCGCCGGGCAATTATTGGTGTTGCACATTCGAGCAGCAACACAACCTATCGACTGCATGGCACTGTTCGAGATAGCGACGCCATCAGCGCCAAGCGCCATCGCTTTTACGAAGTCCATTGGAACACGAAGCCCACCAGTAATGATTAAGGTGACTCTGTCACTTACGCCTTGCTTGTCTAGATAGGCTCTGGCACGAGCAAGCGCTGGAATGGTCGGCACACTAATATGGTCACGGAACATTTCTGGCGCCGCCCCAGTACCACCGCCTCGACCATCCAAAATGATGTAATCGGCACTGGCATCCAATGCGAACTGAATATCCTCTTCAATATGATTGGCACTCAACTTAAAGCCAATTGGGATCCCGCCTGTCACTTCTCGAACTCGTTCGGCAAAATTTTTGAAATCCTCGACGGTTTTTAGATCAACAAAGGTGGGTGGAGAAATCGCGGCGGTACCCGCTTCAATGCCACGCACCTCTGCTATCTTGCCAATGTTCTTCGCCCCCGGTAGGTGACCGCCTGTTCCGGTTTTAGCACCCTGCCCACCTTTAAAATGGAAGGCTTGGACATTTTTGAGCTTAGATTCATCGTAACCAAATTGTGCGCTGGCTAATTCATAAAAGTAACGAGAATTGGCCGCTTGCTCTTCGGGTAACATTCCGCCCTCACCCGAGCAAATTCCCGTTCCCGCAAGCTCCGCGCCTGTCGCTAAAGAAATTTTCGCTTCTTCAGATAACGAACCAAAACTCATATCAGACACAAATAAAGAGATGTTCAATTTAAGCGGCTTTTTCGCTTTTGGCCCAATAATAAGCTCAGTACCGACGGGCACGTTTTCCAATAACGGTTTGGTCGCCATTTGTGCAACCATCACTTGAATATCATCCCAGTGAGGTAATAGATATCTTGGGACGCCCATTGAAGTCATTGGCCCATGGTGACCCACTTTGGATAAGCCATCTCGTGCTAATTGATGAATGAATTCGACCGTGGGCTCTTCTTTGGTTGCAGAAGCCGCAGGTGAGAGATCGGGCGTTGCCGCTTGGATATGAACATCGGGGCCTTCTTGACCCACTTGCTCAGCCGTAAACTGTTTATGAGTGCCATCACAAAAAGGGAGATTGTTCGAATACTTACAGCGGCACAGGTAAGCGTCGCCGGTTTCCTCGGCCACGAAACTCTTTGGTTTGAAGCCCGTTCCGGCATGAGAACCATCACAGAACGGTTGGTTTTTCGATTTGCCACAGGTACAGAAGTAATACTCCTCGCCTTCGGTTAGCTCGACCTTAACGGGTTTGTTATCCGCTATTACTGGATTCTTCATAGTTCGTTCACCTTTTCTTTCTTATGATTTGATGACTGAAGCGATGACTTGCTCATAAGAGTAAAGTAAAGGTGAGATACGCGGCGAATTCAATAAATGAACCATAGAAAACAAGCATAATAGACAGCCTAAAAACAGAAGTATTGCTTGTTCAACACAAACAAAAATGGCCACCAAATCGGCAGCCATTGTGTTTTAAATCTGAGTCCAAGCTAAACGGGAAGGGTTAATCAAATAACTCGATGACCAGCTTGTTGTCTTTAATCACTAGATTAGGTTCCGATGACTTGATCAATGACTCTTGAACCTTATTGCTGTCCAATTTGTAAACCGGTGACTGGGACAAAGCAAAGCCAATCATAGAAACGGCAGGCTTAAGTAGCTTCTCTATTTCAGGAGAAAGCTGCTTTCCCTTTTCCTCAAAGCGCTCTAGACGCAGAGACTTTAAGTAGACCTCACCACTCTCTTTGTCGTATTCAGGAATCGCGCTGAATTCGATATCCAGATCTAGCCCCATGTTTGGCATGTTAAACACTTGAACCTTTGCATTGGTATTCGCTAAAACAGACACACGCTCGGCATCAGCTCGACCAATTTGCACCGCTAAGTCATCAACCGCCACTTGCGCATACATAACGTTTTGCACACCGACTTCTTGTTCTAACATCACCGAATCTTGCAGGTAGTTCGTCATTTCTTGTTCAGTAACGCTGTAGCTAACACAACCACCTAGCACCAGCGCAGAAGCTGCCAAAATGAACTTTTTTGCTACGTTAATTATCATCAATATCAGCTCTTTATCGTTAGTGATTAGCGCGGAGTTTACTGTGTGATCATCAATAAACAAAACAGTAAAAACACGATATTCGTGAATACCTTTAATTAATAAGCATAAATATCAGTAAGTAAAGCACCAGATTAGCTTTCCCGCTTGAGATAATGACACTTGTCAGCCAAACGCCATCAGATTTGTGTGCTCGAATTAATTGAATTTTGCTTCTAAGCTTATGGATATTTAGGGGGCTTACTGAAGGTTTCATCATGGAGTCGAAACATGAAGAGTGAGCACAATGCCATCAAAAAGAGTATCACCTGAGCCAACAACTCGTTCCGTGATTCTATTATGCAACACCGCATGCCTGCATCATAAACAGTGGGTAGAAGAACTGCGTCTCCATAATTGGGCAGCTCAAATTGCAGAAACCACCGAACAGGCCATTCACTTTCTCAATTCCCGCAGTCACTGCTGCGCACCAATTGTCGTTTCCTGTCTAACATCATCCTCAATCGACAAACAGTGTGAGCAAATATCAGCGTTAAAGGTTCACTCTCCAAATTTAAAAGCAATCGCTATCTGCAACCAACCACCAAGCCGCAACTTATCGCTCATTAAGCAAACCTTTTGGGATTATTACCACCTCCCTATTGATACAGAATGGCTTTGTCGAAATTTAGGCCATGCGTATGGCATGGTCGACACCAAGCAAACTAAACCTAAGTCTGCCTCGTGCCATGAATGTCAATTGGTAGGGCAATCCAGAACCATCCAACAACTTAAAAAGAAGATAGCCAAGATCGCTAACAACGATTTTCCAGTGCTGATTCAAGGGGAAACCGGAACTGGAAAAAGCCTATGTGCGCGTTTAATACATGAGGCCTCAGCCCGCAGTCAAAAACCTTTCATCGCTGTAAATTGTGGCGCAATTCCACAATCCCTGATTCACTCAGAGTTATTTGGCTTTGAAAAAGGCTCGTTCACGGGTGCAAACAAACGCTACGTCGGACACGTGGAAAGAGCGAATGGTGGCACACTATTTTTGGATGAGATCGGCGACCTTGAACTTTCGCTGCAAACTTACCTGCTCCACTTTCTTGAAAATAGCTCGATAGAACGATTAGGCAGTAACAACCAATTGCCCGTAGATTGCCGTGTAATTTTCGCCACCAACGTCAATATCGAACAAGCCGTTGCTGCGGGTAAATTTCGAAAGGATCTCTTTCATCGCATCAATGTACTTCCATTAGACCTAGTACCACTCAATGATCACAAAGAAGACATTGAAGATTTGGTTCGATTTGAACTGAAGCACAATTACGCATCCAAAACCAAACTGCCTAGTGACACCCTTGAGCAAATGAAACAGTACCATTGGCCGGGCAATGTTAGAGAGTTATTCAACTGCATAAAAAGGGCGATTGTTCTTTCTAATTCAAGCGCCCTCTCTACTCGTCATATGGGGATTCAATTAAAAGACGCTTCGCCCGATACTGAGAGTGGCACTCGACTTTCTTCAAAAAATGTTCGTCGAGTGATTCAGCAACACCACTACAATATTTCCCAATCTGCTAAAGCGTTGTCTATTTCTCGGACAACCTTGTACAAGCTGATCAAAAAACATCAGATAGCAATTTAAGTCGCCTAACTAGCTAGCTAAATAACTAAATAACTAATAAAGCAGCCTAACGAATTAGGCTGCTTTAGAGTTTAGTCGTACTCAATTAATGAAAGTACTTATGGCTCAGGAACAGTAAATGGACAAACATCACAGGTTGCAATGTTGGATGTTTCCATAAATGCTTCTTGCAAGAACAGCGAGTCAAACGTTGCTGTCACTTGATTAGATAGCATCCCTGCAGTTCCGGTTGGTAACACATTTGGTGCATAAGTTTTACTTACTTGTGTACACACTTGACCAATCGCATCACCAAAGTTCGGTATCCACTCTCCTTCACCCGTTTTACAAGCAAACAGCTCAGGGTCGGCACTTAATGCACTACACATATTGCCAGCACCACATGTAGTCACATCCTCAAGATCATCACAAGGTAAAGCAAAGTCGAGGTAATAACTGCTGTTGACTACTTCAGTAGGTAAATCAGAACGGCTCAAAGAGTCATCCTTAGAATCCACCAGCGATTCAATGGCCAATGGGATATCACCGGTATTACATATTTCAACATCATAGGTTTTCTTGAGCACAACTTGACCGCCATCAACCTCTAAGAAGCTATTACACACCTTAGAAATCTCAACCATCGGGCTCAAGTCTATTGGTGGACAATTGTAGGCCACTGGCGCTTGAGCATTCACGATAAGCCCATCAAGATCCACCGAACCATCTATGACACCGACAGCACCATTATTTACAGACAAGTAATTACCCATGAATGAGAATGACTCACCGACACTCCACACTTCATCACCATTACCAACCACTGGAAGCGCGCCTAAGATTGGTGACTCCGATAAAAAGGCCACTTCGTAATCACCGTTGGTGCCTAACGAACCTGGACCAGTATTGGTTACCATCACGGTGTAATCGATGTTAAACATGCCATCAACCGTAAAGCTGGTTGTGTTACAAGTTGCCGCTATGCTGATGCTACATAAACTGAATGAACCGACAACGAAGTCAGCCAAAGATGCATCAATCGAACGAGAAGCTCGTGACTCAACTAAGAAGCTACTGAAACATGGAATATCTTCAATACCAAACTCATCGTTCAACAACGCAGATAAATTCAGACGTCCTTCAACAAAGCTCTCTGTCGGAATAGAGGTTGTTTCACCCGTTTTCGCGAGGTATTCCCAACCTTGTACATTCGGTAGCGGTATTGCCCCGATAGAGTCATCATTGGAAATCGCACATATCTTATCGACACCGACTGCGCCACTGCCACATCTTGCACCAACGAAATCATTCGATTTAGGGTCTCCAGCCGTCTGGAACAGTCTGGTCATGTTGTCGGTGACATCACCATTATTTAAATCCCACTGCAACACTTCTATATACGGATTACCACCACTGGCTTGTGGGAATGAAATCAACACAAGGATGTCTCCATTGACATGCTGCCCAACAAAGTCGCCTTTGGTTTGTCCATCCGGTAACCCTACTTGGTCTTGTAGGAACCAGAATCCAATGTACATATCACCATTATTCGCATATCGGTCTGCACCAAAGTAAATCAGTAAATCGCCTTCGCTTTCAAAGGCAGCGGCATACGCATTAGTAAAGTCATCTTTCGGTTGTGGTGACGCCGTACGGAACGCCCAATTTGTAATGTCGGAATCATCTTTTGATCCACCTTTCCAAAAGATTTGGTCGATACCGTTACGGTCTTTTTCGAAAAACTCTGCAATCCCAACCATGCTGTTGGGATCATTTACATCGTCCCAATCAATACCACTATTATTACTGGTCGCATTACCATCAAGTTCCATCACATCAACAGTAGCCCACGCCAATTGGGGGCTACTAAACAACAAAAGCACACTAAGTAAATAATTTATAACCTTCATGTTCTCTCTCCATTTGTTCATACTTATGCTTTTAGGGTTTTCTGCCTTGCCCAAATTGGAGAAAATCCTTTAGCAATTCGTAGGTTCGATAGAGCATATTCCAAGCCAAGTTCAACTAATTGATTTGATTGATGTTTATATATTGACGGAACACCTTTATTGGACGCTTTGTTATCATTTGTCCATAGACCAGAGATTTGACCAAACAATCAAGGACTTGGAAGGATGAACAAAGTGTCTAAGTCAGACATCTTTAGAGCTTTGATACGAGGAGAGTGATCTTTAAAAGGTACAATCACGTAGCCATTGCTAGATTATTGAATAACAAGCGGTTGAATTGACGGGTAACGGGAGGTTCAGATCGTGAAATGATAGGTGAACAGACGATGACACAACTTACGATATTCTACGATGGGACATGTCCATTGTGCGCAAAAGAGATGGCGGCACTTGCCAAGCACGATACCGAGAATAAGATTCAAACCATCGATATCTACAGTGAAGCCTTTTCAGACTACCCTCAGATTGATGCCGACGCAGCCAACACCATTTTGCATGCACTGGATGAGAATGGAAAACTGCTGCTAGGTTTAGACGTGACCTACCAAGCGTGGCGCTTAGTAGGAAAAGGCTGGCTATACGCCCCTTTACGTTGGGCGATATTCAAGCCAGTGGCAGATTGGTGTTATTTACGATTTGCCAAGAACCGATATAAAGTCTCGTTCTGGTTAACCGGAAAGTCGCGCTGCGATGGTAACAGCTGCACAAAATAGCGCTTGGTTAAGACATACCACTTGCGACTTTGTAATACACCACACCAAACAGTGCGGCAAAAACGAAAACGGTAACCGCGACTTTTAACCAAATAAACTTCATGTTTTGTCCTTTAAATTCTGTTTACTGTCTCGCGAGACAAGTTACCACAACAAAACATTCGGTTGGGTAATGATTAATAGAACTTTGTAGTGAACCTTGATTCCCAGAGAGAACCTTTATGTCGGCAAAAGAGAGAAACCTTCCCACTCATCGAATTTCTAGATTCAGTAAGTTTGCCTCGCTGGCAACAAGGGTCGCGGGTAATGTGCTAACGGAAGGTACCAAGCAAATAGCACAAGGCAACAGGCCTAAAGCAAAAGACTTACTGCTAACGCCACAAAACATTGCTCGTCTAACCGATCAACTTGCACACCTGCGCGGTGCAGCAATGAAACTGGGGCAGATGCTATCAATGGATGCAGGCGATGTCTTAGAACCTGAATTAGCCGACATTCTTTCTCGCCTGCGCTCAGACGCAGATCCTCTGCCAACAAAGCAGCTCAACCAAGTGTTAGAAAGCGCGCTAGGGAGCCATTGGAAAGCCGAATTCCTTTCCTTCAACTTTAAACCTATTGCCAGCGCATCTATAGGTCAGGTTCACCAAGCCTATAGCGATGCGGGAGACAAACTCGCCGTCAAAGTCCAATACCCTGGCATTCGAAAAAGTATCGACAGTGATGTGGATAACGTTGGTACATTGCTCAATATTGTTGGGTTGATTCCCAAGTCAGTCGATTACAAAGGCTTGTTAGAAGAGGCAAAAAAACAACTACATGATGAAGCCGACTATGCTCGCGAGGCTGACTATGCGACTCGTTATCACAATGCATTAAAAGAGCACTCTCACTTCGTCGTACCTAAGATTCATACGCAAATCTCATCAGAATCGGTGCTCGCCATGGACTTCATTGAGGGCATCTCGATAGAGCAAATTGAAGGTTATGATCAAAGTACTCGAGATTTTGTGATGCACAGCTTGCTCGAGTTAATGTTCAAAGAACTGTTTGACTTCAAGATGGTGCAAACCGATCCCAACTTCGCCAATTACTTGTATGTGGAACAAACACGACAGATTGGCTTATTGGATTTCGGTGCCACCCGTGAATACAGCGACCGCTTCAGTGATGGTTATCGCATGGCTTTCACATCTGTAGTCAATCATGATGAGCAGGGGTTAAACAAAGCCCTAGAGCAAATTGGATTTTTTAGCGAGACCATCTTCCCAGACCAGCGCCAAGCGATTCTTAACTTAGTGACTATGGCGTGTGAACCCATGCTTGTCGATGAAGATTACGACTTCAAAGCCAGTGGTTTAGCACAAAGGCTTCGTGAAGCAGGAACCATACTCAGCATGGAGCAAGAGTATTGGCACACACCACCAGCCGATGCCCTATTCCTCCACCGAAAGATCGGAGGCATGTACCTGCTGGCATCTCGTCTTGGAGCCAAGGTCAATATCAGGCGCTTGGTGGAACCCTATTTGCTAAGCGACAATTGACACTTAAGCGATAGCTGATACTTAAGCGATTCTAGTCTTTAAAGTGATCATTTCAAGTCGCTGAACAGTAATAACAGTTACGCCAACTAAAATGAGTCAGACTTATGAAACATTCACTGCTGTGCTCCACCGCCCTAATCGCGAGCCTAACAAGTTCATTCGCTTTTTCAGCAAGCTGCCCTGAGATACTCAACGGCAAACAAAGGCTGTTAAATTCAAACGAAGAAATTGAGCTGTGTGACGAGTTTCAAGGCAAGACTTTATTAATCGTGAATACGGCAAGCCAATGCGGTTTCACACCTCAGTTCGAACAACTTGAGCAGCTTCACCAAACGTATAAAGATGAAGGGTTCACGGTTGTTGGTTTCCCAAGTAATGATTTTCGCCAAGACAGAGGAAGTGAGGAGCAATCCGCTAAAATCTGCTACCTAGATTATGGTGTGACCTTTCCGATGATGGCGCGCGCTTCACTCTCTGGGCCAGACGCAAACCCAGTCTTTGCCGAAATCCAACAACAAGCCGGTATCAAACCAAAATGGAATTTCTACAAGTTCTTGGTCAGCAAAGAAGGCAAAGTGATTGCAACCTTCCCGAGTTCTACATCGCCAACCAGTAGTACCCTCAAAAATGCAATAGAGCAGCAGTTATGAGGTCAGATTACTTGGAGACAACTCAAACACGCAACACCATGGCCAAGCTCGGTTATATGGGTTTAATCCCCTTTTTATTCGGCCTACTGTTATCACTCACCGACAGCCAAGTCTTTAGCTTGAGCGGAGAAACACTCTTCATCACCTACAGCGTGGCTATCTTGAGCTTTTTGTCGGGCATTTTGTGGGGCAATGGGATAGAGAACTTCGAAAGCCAATACAGCAACAAGGCTCTGATTCTAAGCAATGTTATTGTGTTGGCAGCTTGGCTAGCGGTGCTACTCGGTGAGCAGCAAGAGTTTCTCACCACTCTCATTCTTATCATTGGCTACATTGCGGTTTGGCGAGCGGAAAGGTTCATGAGAGAAGACAACCAAAGTGAAGGCCCCGATGGCTATTTTGATATGCGAACCCGATTAACCTCGAGCGTGGTGTTGATGCACGGTATCGTGATGTTGACCTAAGCGCGTGATGCCTGCATCTAAATAGACACAATGAAACGGGAACTAGACGATGAGCTGCATGACCAAACGAGGCTCATCGTCACCGAAATAATTGCTCTCTTCTTTGATGGTGACGAACCCCATCGACAAGTACAGCTCACAAGCCGAGTTGTTATTTGGATCAACAGTAAGCAACAGCTTGGAATCTTGTGGCAATGTTTCTATCGCCTGCTGCATCAATGAACGGCCAATTCCCATGCCTCGGTAAGCGGTATCAACAGCCAGTGACAAAACCCAATACTCTCGTTGTTTGTCGGCTGGCGTCATTAACACGTAGCCCGCAACCTGCGAATCCTGTTTCGCCACCAACAAGCCCTTCCCCCAGCAATCAAATGCCTGACGAAAGAAAAACAACGGATAGGCGTGATCGCCAAACAAAGCATGTTCAAGCTGGTAGATATCAGCCAGTTCTTGTTTTTCCGCACAAACAACATTCATACATCGACCTTAAATAGAATACCTACAACCGCGATTCAGCTACAACTGACCTTCAACTGAAGCCAACCAAGTTGGCAATTGCTCTCCAAACCAATTGATGTACTTGGAAGCTTGTGGGTTGTTACGACCGACTAATATATTCGTGACTTCTATTACGATCCAGCTTTTAGCGATGATCAATTGCTTTATTAATTCTTCACGCGGAATCAGGGTGTTATGGCAAAGATACTGTTCAACAATCAGCTCATAATCTTTCAGAGTACCCATTTGAAAGACGAGTGGCGCCAAGTCTATCACGGGGCTACCAAAGCCAAACCTCTCCCAATCAAATAACACGAGTTGACCGTTATCTCTTCTTCCCCAATTTCCTTCATTGGAGTCACCCGAAATTAACGTGTCATGATTAAAAAGAGCATCACTCTGCGATTGAATGTACTTAAGACTGTCTTGCGTAACTTGAGGCAACTGTAGGGAAGATAAAGCCGATGTGGTGTCATCTAAACTCCATTGATGGCGCTTAACTTCGAATGTTGGTCGATATCGAGAACGATGAATACTCGCGAGCTGCTGAAATACATCACTTGTCGTTTGTAGCTCAGTAAGACAAACCGAATTAGGAATGTATTCGAGAAAAAGCTCACAACCATCGGCCGCAAGAAGTCGAGGCGTATTCACTCCATCAAGATGCTGCGCTGCGTGTTGGTAAAAAGCGACTTCAACCTCGCCAGCCCTTTGTTTATGTATACAAGGAATGTCATTACGCTGAGTTAAAGAAACCTGCGCAGCGCCCATTTGTGAAAGGTCTTGATTACTCATCGCATTCCTTCTATCCGTGTAAACAACAGAACGAACCCTACTGACGGCTCACCAACAAATTCGCACCAGATAAGGCAAGAAACACAGAACATGCTTTATTGAAGCGCTTGGCCATTTGAGGTTTTGAAAACCAATTTCGTAGATATAAACCAAAGGCCGCATAGATAGAAATCGCAAGCATTTCTAATACAAGAAACGTGCTTCCTAAAACAAAGAATTGAGCATTTACGTTTGCTGAAACATCGACAAATTGAGGGAGGAATGCAGTAAAAATGAGTATCGCTTTTGGATTGCCGGCAGCGAGTGCAAACTCTTGCTTAACCAGACCAAACCAGTTCTTATTTCGCTCGATATCCGCGACCGGGCTGGCTTGTGAGCGCCATAGGTTGAACGCGATCCATAACAGGTACATCGCGCCAAATAGCTTGATAAGGAAAAACAACGTTTCAGAGGTGTAAAGCACAACCGCTAAGCCAGATGCAGCCAAAGCAATCATGCCAGAAAAAGCGAGGATTCTTCCTAGGCCTGCGACAAAGGCGGCCTGAAATCCGTAACAACGGGCGTTGTTCATTGATAACAAATTGTTTGGACCCGGAGTCATGTTGAGCGCAAAACAAGCTGGGATGAACAGCAGTAACTTCCAGATTTCCATTGGTATTTCCTAGTTTAAATATGCCAAGGTTGTCGTATCATTGAATGAAATATGACCTTTATAGCAGCTATTAAAACCAGTACCAATCCTACTGCCGTACCCTTTCAACTAATTCTCAAAAAACTTCTCGTACTCTGGTGTCGCTAAGTTTTCTGCAATCCCCATTTCACCCACTATGTAAATGGCACTCGCAAGGGTTTCGATGGTTTGATTAGGCTCTCTATCAGGCACTTCACCAACAACAGGAACGGGCTGACGTGCAGATGTTGAATTACAAACGACGCTTTCACAAACGATATTGTGTTGTTCCTGCTGAGAAACTTCAGGCGGCTTGAAATCCGGTGAATTGAAGTCGGGAGCAGTAATACCCTCACTTGAAAAATCAGAGGCGCTGTATGAGGCAGCTGAAAACAGAGAAAGGAGCAGCATCCACTTATTCATATATCTTTCCATCGTTAGTATTCACTGAATTTATAAATACTATCTAATCAGAGTCATTATGAACAGTGTTTTATTATCGCGAGTAATTATAGCTCTGAGTGCCAATTCCCCCTTGTTACTTTGGATGACACGAATTCAACTCACATGTGAATGCTTGCCTAACATCAACTTATTGAGCAGCGCCTGTGGAACTGGGATAACAGAGTATCGAATGAAGGCCACTAACGTCACTATCGCCACAAAACTGCCTAAAACAAAATCATGAACATCAACCAGCGCCAAGCCAAGAACTCGATCACAAATAATGGCAAGTATGGAGATACTCAGCGCTGCCATCCATTTACGATGATCGTAAGGTAAATACTCCATCTTTTGGCTCACGATATAGAGCAGTGACAGTCTCACGGCGTAAGTACCGCAAAGCACCATCACAACGCCCCACACTCCATAAATCGGTGTCACAACAAAATAGCCAATCGCAGCTAGAATCGCACACCCGCCTTGTATCCACATTTGCGATTGGCTTGAGTGACCGCTGAAACAGCCAAGGTTAAGGTAATCCCCTGCATTCTTAATCACACCGATCGCCAAGAGTGCTACGACAATCGTACCTGCATACTGATAACTGCTTGGCAAAATCAAAGTAATAAAACCAGGTACCGTGAGGATCATCAAACACCCCAATACAATGGCCAGATTAACGCCGACTAGCGCTCTGTCCGCACACTCTTTCTTACCATCAGGTTGTTGCAACATGGCCACTCGATTTGGAAACCACCACAGAGCATAAGGCTGCAGTAGCAAACCAAGAAGCAACGCAAATTTGCCACTGACCGCATAAATCGCAAGTTCTTCAACACCAACAAAGCTTGCCATCACCCAGCGGTCTAGTCCTGTAATCATATATATTGAAGCGCCACCAACTAACGTGGGCAATCCAAATTTTAGGATCTTAACGGAGTATTTGAGGCTGCCAAATGAGCCCATCTCCTGCCATTGGTAACGCAGTAAACACAGCATCAACAACACACTCGAAACAGCCGCAGATATGAGTACACCATCAATGCCATAACCTGCTTCAAGCAGTACAAACGTCATAGCAGCTTGCACACTCGCCTTCATTACATTGAGCATGCAAAAGCGCTTAGCCATCGCATTCATTCTCATCAATGTCAGCGGGATAGAAATCGCACCATCTAACATGGTCGGTATTAACAGAAGTAGGATCTGATAGGGTTGGAACTCGACGGGAAGCATCAGCAACAACAACGGCATACTAAGAGCAATTAAAGCCCCTCCAAGCACACACACTAAAACACTCAACGTGAAACAGTTCGAGACAAGCTTTCTCTTTTCTTCCCCCTCAGCGACGCCCACATACCGGTACATGGCCTCAACAATGCCAAAACTAAATAAGATCGTCCCGATGTCAGCCAGTAAGACAATAGCTTCTAAAGAACCATATTCAACCAACGTCATCTTATGGGTGATATAGGGGATCATCACGAGCGATATCCCTTTCATCATCACAATGCCAATGGCGTAATAGGCAGACTGTTTTAGTGACCCCATAGCAGACACCTATTCCTTACAATGCAGGCATTAGGAAACTCTTACAGTCTCCAAGAAGATGTCGTAAGGTTCTTTTTTGCGGAGCCAAAACTAACGAGCGGATGCTAAAAGAGATGGCCCGTCGGTTCTGATGCAATCCTCGATAATAGTCAGCGTAGCCTTCCAGTATTCTCGCCTTTGCGATTTTGAAGCTGGAAGTGGGTAGATTCCATCGTTGACTGTCATTTTGATAATGTTGAAGAATAGTCTCTATAGACTGCAAATTTCTCAATTTAAGACTTTCAGTTTGGGTAACAGAGCTCGCTCTCATCAAGTAGCCAACCTGCACCGAGTTCAACACACCAATCTGATGGTTTTCACTCATTCGAAGCCACAGTTCCCAATCTTCCCCATACTTGATGTCAGCATTGAAACTGTCTGTTTGAGAAAACACATCCGCTTTTACCATGACCGTCGACGTTCCAATCACATTGTTTTCAATGATGAACTCCAACGGGTTTTCGATATTGATGAACAGCTCGTCTTGATCTTGAAACTGCGACCAGTAACTAAAGCAATCGACTATCACTTGGTAATCTTCAGTCAGGTGTTCGTAGTTAGTAAAGCTCATCGCAAGCTCAGGGTAACGTTGATGAAATTCGAGTTGGCGCTCAATTTTTTCTGGAAACCAGAAGTCGTCCGCGTCTAAAAAAGCGATGTATTCACCGGTCGCCTTTTCAATCCCTAGGTTTCTCGCTTGAGGCGCACCAACACCCAATGTGGACAACGTAATAATGCGTTCATCGTCTATAGAAGCAAGATACGTCGACGTTCCATCGTTGCTGTTATCGTCAATGACAATCAGCTCAACATCTTGATGAGTCTGCTTTAGTACACTGCCAATCGCTTTCGGCAGGTAATCCAAACAATTGTAGGTAGGAATAACAACACTTACTTTAGCCATAATGACGCCCTCAGATTTATACGTTATATGGCTGACGTTGCATGTTCTATGCCGAGAGTGTCTTGCTATGAAATCACATCTAGATCAGCCACCTACGCGTCCATTCTCAAAATGACGACCAAACACAGGTGTTCAAAAAAACTGCAACTCCAATTTGATTATCAATTTGAGAAAACGAGCCACCTCTTAAGGGGTAACCTTCGAAAAACAATCAGAAAGCCCTCCAAAGCTACGATTCGATCTTGGTTCGTATCTTGCTTTATTGGTTATTACCTTGGCTTGATAGCTTTAGTCATATGGATTTGAGGAGTAAGGAATGAAGAAAGTAGCATTTGTGGCGCCAACCTACCCAGTACTCAGTGAGACCTTCATTCAAACAGAAGTCGACTCTGTGAAAGCGTGTGGGCACGATGTTTGTGTAATGACGTTCAAAATTGAAAACAGTGAAAAACAGTTCGACTACGATATTGTCGAAATAGGTAAAAGTGTTCGGAAGGGTAAAGTCGCTAGCATTAACTGGATAGGGTTTATCAAGGCTGTCTCATTTATTTCTAAGCAAACCAGCATGCCCAAAAAGTCACTGTTCGCTTATGGGTTTAAATTAGCGCTGCAACTCGCGGAAAACGACGTCGAACACGTACATGCGCATTTCTGTCAGCACACCACTGCTCACGCCATCGTCGCGGCAAAACTGCTGAATATCACTTGTTCGTTCGTTGCTCACGGTCATGATGTTTACGAGTTCGCTTATGACATTGAACATAAAATTTCATCGAGTGATTTTGTGGTTGCAGTGTGTAAAGACATGCTTGCTGACTTCAACACCATGGCGAAAGGAAACATTAAACTCTTGCACTGCGGAGTTAATACCAAACAATTCCAACTCAACCCAAAAACCGAAACTAAGCAACTTCGCTTTGTTTTCCTTGGCCGATTAGTGGAGCAAAAAGGTATCCACCATCTTATTGATGCATTGGCGCCGATTGCCGAACCTCTCGACATTCATCTCGATATCATCGGTACGGGTGATTTAGAGCAACAATTAAAATTGCAGGTCAAAGAGCAAGGGCTCACTCGAAACGTGACCTTTCTTGGCGCTAAGCCTCATGAATGGGTGAAAGAGAAACTATCGAACTATGACAGCCTAATCGCGCCCTTCTGTTTTTCCGAAACCGGGTGTGTGGATACAGGGCCACTGGTTTTAAAAGAAGCGATGGCCGTGGGAACACCCGTCATTACCACCAACATTATGGGATGCAAAGAGATCGTCTCACCAGAGACAGGTTTTGTGGTGAGCGAAAAGAACGTAGAGGAATTAAGAGAAGCGATTGAGCGTTTCGCGCAGCTAAGCAGTAACGATAAAGCATCGATGGGTTTAAAGGCTCGTGAGAGAGTGAAAGACAGTTTTAATTCGATCAAACAAGCTCAGCAATTATCTCGTTGGATAGAGAACCCAGCTCAATAAGGATTAACTCAGGCAGTAAGTATCGCAAGGACTGCTACGCCTCACAAGAACGACTAAGCACCATAAGAAAACGGAGCACCACAAAAACAAAAGAGCGCTACATCAATTTGAAATGTAACGCTCAACTTAGCACTGCCCAATGATCGCGACTTATGCTTTCAGTAGCTTTTCATTAAGAAGTCTAACTAGCCTGCTCGCAGTGCCAAAATAGACTCAATATCGTCGATGTCACGATATTGAGCGAGTTGTTGCTCTTTCGATGAAATAGCCACAATCGACATTCTATCGGCCAATTCGTTACCTTCAATACCAACGTGTCCGTTCACATGGTAGATGGTAATTTTTGAAGCCAGCTCTTGATAGAGCGCATACGCAGGCTTAATAATATCGAGGTTTTTGATCTCGCCGCCCGACTTAGTCCAGCCCTTTTTCTCCCAACCCGTTGCCCACTTAGTAATACAATCAATTGAGTACTTAGAGTCACAATAAATCGCTACAGACAGACCCGCGTTTAGCTTCTCTTTTGCGAGCAAAAACGCCTGTTTAAGGCCATGTAACTCAGCGGTATTATTGGTTCCAACAGGTTGATACAAGCCATACCACAATTCGGTTAATTGGTTGTTTTGGTATACCGCTAAACCCGTCCCCGCTTCACCAGGGTTTGGTTCACACGCACCATCGGTAAAGATCTTGATATCAAAAGGCATATCTGTGATTTGCTGCTCCGAAAGAGGCGGCACCTTAGCTTTCGTCGCCTTACCCGCAGAGCTTGGCTTTGTCGCAGTAGAACCTAACGCAGACGACGTTTTACCACCGAAAGCAGACTCAGCCTCGTCTAGTGTTGGAAACGATTTATATCTCGCACCAGCGAAGCCATCGACTTGGGATTTACACTCATTCCAAGTGGTAAAAATACCCGGTGTGCGACCTTTCCAAACCACATAATATTTCTTAGCCAAACTAACTCCTTACCAAAACCTAAACACACAAACAGTGAATCAGTACATTAGATGCCACCACGCTATACGTTGCAAGGTCTATCACTCTAAAACAGGTCTAAAAAAGCTGCGTTCATAACTCACGATGCAATCAACTTCGTCTGCAAATTCAAACGCTTTAATACACTCAGCATCGTTCAGCGATTTAATCCGATACTCCTCATAGGCAGCCAAACTTTCAAAGGTAAACAGCGCCAAGGCAATATTGTTCGCCCCTTCCGACGGTAAAAAATAACCATTGTGTTGGCCCCCGAATTTAGCGACCAGAGGAATCCACATTTTTGCGTATGCCTCAAACTCATTTACCTTTTTAGGATCAATCACATATCGAACATAACAAGTAATCATATTTATACAGCCCTTAAATAATAGGAGAAACACAAAGCCTAAGTTGACATTGAAGTTGAAGCTCACGAGAAAAGGTAATCAACCGCGACAAGGTTATAGAACAAAAACACCGCCATGCTGACGCCAATCGTTAGCAGCACATTGCCTGTTTTCCAAATCAACAGACCTGTGACCACCGCGCCTATCAAGTATGGGTTTTCAAGGCTTGGCCAAAATGTTTGTTCAGGAGCAAATACAATCGGCCCCCAAATCGCAGTCAGCACCGCGGGGCTTGAATAGCGTAATAGGCGCCTTGCGGTTTGATTGAGTCGAAGCGGGATTGCAGGCTCAAGAAACAGATACCGACTAAAGAAAACAATCGCAGTCATGAGGAATATCGTTAACCAAATCATCTCTATTTCCCCTCCACGATTGTCTTGTTACCGTTGTTTCGCTCTTGGAACGATTCACTGAAAAAGCCCGCTAACATACCGGCAATCGCTGCAATCATTAGCCCGCCCTCAATATTGTTAACCGACATGGCAACCGAAGTGACCAGTGAAACAACCACACACACCACGACGGGTAGAGTTCGGATTAATGGGAACACCAAGGCGATAAAGGTTGCTGCGACCGCGAAGTCGAGCCCAATTTCATTAAGCGAAGGAATTTGGCTTCCCGCGACAATGCCAACGAAGCTCGCAATATTCCAAACAAGGTAAAAACCACCACCTACACCCGCAGCATACCAACGATTAAACTCTTGCTGAGACTGCCCACTACAAATCGCGAACAGCTCATCGGTGAGCCAAAATCCGAGTAATAGACGCCAACGCGTAGGAAGATGGCTGATTTTGTCACGCATCGATACGCTATACAGAAAGTGCCTTGAAGTGATGAACAGTGTGGTCAACAACATGGTGCCTAAACCAATACCCGCTTTGAACATACCCGCAGCGACAAGTTGCGCTGAGCCAGCAAACAAAATAGCCGACATCGCTTGCGCTTGAAGCTGGCTCAATCCAGCATCTATCGCATATGAGCCCGCAAGAATTCCCCAAGGAATTACCGCAATACTCAAAGGCATTCCCGCTAAAACGCCTTTCCATAACTGTGTTCGTCTATCCATTGTTTCGCTATCCATATCATTCTTTTCTCTCTTCACATTGGCTATTCAATGTAAGAAGAGTGGCGTCGGTTCGATTGTACAAACTTGCTCGATTTCGCGAACGAATTAATGCGTCCGATTTAGAGCATTTTGATGTATTGCCCCGGCGTGTAGCCATTGGCTTTTTTGAAGTGTCGATGAAAATGGCTTTGATCGTGGAAGCCACACTCTTGCGCGGTATCAGAAATAGTATGTCCTTGTTTCAATAACTTACGAGAAAGCCTTAGCCGAGATTGGATCTGATACGCATGTGGCGGAAGACCAAACTCTTTTTGAAAAGAACGTACCAAGTGAAACGGACTTAATGCCGCTAACTTAGATAGCTCTTCTAGGGACACATCGGCTTGTGGAAAGTCATCTAAGAACTCTTTAACCAAGACAAGCTGGCGCTGAGTTTTCCCATCGAGTTGAGGGTTAAGCGGCGATTTTCCATGTCGGCTAATCAGCTTAACCAACATCCCGTACATCAAGGTCTCTCTTAACAGGCGATTGTCGGATTCATCAATCGTGTTGAAGACCAGCCTCAATTGATTAGCGAGTTCAGGATCTTCAACAACCGCTCTTGGAAAGTAAGGCGCGCCGTAATTGGGTAGGTTAAGCTCTTGAGTGATCTTGACAAGTTGCTCAGGGAGTGGATACATGGCTCGATACGCCCAACCGCCTTCAGTAGCAGAGTGACCGCTATGAACTTCGTCGGCATTGACCAGAATAATCGCATTTTGTGGTGCAATATGATGTCCGCCCGTTCGATAGAAACGCTGAGCGCCCTGCTCGATGACTCCCAGCGTGTAGCCCTCGTGGCTGTGGCGCGAGAAGTTCTGCTTTTCGTATTCAGCATTAAGAATTTCAAGGCCGCCGAGCTCTTCGGTTATCTTATATTCGGCCTTTTCTTTAGAGCGTTTCTTGTTCTCCATAACAATTCCCAAGCCTGTTGATTATCGAGCGACTTATCAGTCTACTCTATAGTCTCTTTCAGCTTTTGTACAAAATTGCGCTTTTGTTTGTTAATACTGTTTTTGTCGTTGGCTTAATAACGCTCTCTAATTGGGAGGAAAGTCTTGGTCTATAACTAGTTGGCAAAAAATTGACAATAATTTAATCATACACGCCAATACTGTCTTCAAATCATCGGCAATAGACCTGATACACCATGAAAAATACGCTAATCCTTTTCTTTTTCCTGAGCCTAACAGGATGTACTCATAACCAATCAAAAGCACTGAGCATGAACTCCTCGTCGGTTAACACATACCCACAATCCATGTCGAACCTGCAACTGTGCGACACCTTGTATTACGGGCGCTCAAGCAACCAGACTCTCGCAGCAATTGGCAGTGAATTCAATCGAAGAGGGTTATCCAAGAGTTGGTGTGACACCGAAACCAACAAACTTTATCTAACAAAGACAATTGATTGGGTTACTGACCAAGTAGAAGACAAAGAAGATTCAGACGAAGAAGCGTCGGCAGTGGTGTTGCCAGCGAATTAAGACGGGTTAGCAATGTTGTTTGCTTATTAGCCGAGCTACCTAGTCAGGACTAGCCGAACTTACTCTATTGTTCAGACACATCATTGATATGTTGTGACACACGAACTAGCTTACTGGTTTTAAAACCCATGCTCTGTGCCCGTTCGAGCAGCGAGTCTAAGTCTTGTTTGGTGAACTCTGCAGTGCGATACAAGATCTGTAAGGTATTTTTGGTAGGACCCACCAACAAAGCCTGAGTGTAATCTTCATCCAAGAAAATCACCTTTCTCTGCTGCTCATAAGGGCTATTCGCTTCGACTGAAAACCACGCTTAGGTTTGAGAGCCCTTAAATGTTGCGGCTTGTTCTTTGGTCTTCCACTCATTCTTTTTCGCGTTGTAACCCCGAGTTGTCAGCTTAAGATTACCGTCAGATTCAAATAAAAAGCTAAACGACAAAGAACCGAGCTTTGATTGCAATGGATGCGGGATATAACAAGCGGAATACCATGTACCAGCGAAGCGTTCGGCATCAAAGTCAGAGGCGGGGATTTTAGACGTGGGTTTACTGCCACGAAACGTAAACAACAGCTTAATCATTAGCATCGCTAATATTTTGTATGTCATGTCACTTACTCTTTATTCGATTGTTATTAGACCCACATCTTCGATCGCATAATCAGTCGACGAATTGGTCTGTTTTTACAAGCTTAGCCAACAAGGTCTGTAACTGCTTGGATTCGTCTTCACTCAACGCACTCTGAAACTGCTCGCTGATACTATCGACCATAGGCTCACAATATTCGGCAAGCTTCTTGCCCTCTTCCGTTAAAGAAAGAAGTTTTACCTTTTTGTTCGTTTCACTCTTGCTGGCCTCAATAAGGTTCAGCTTAATCGCGTTATCAACCAAACGCTTGGTCACAGAGCGATTTCGAAGCAAGTAATTGGTTAACTCTTGCTGAGTTATTTTGCCATGCTTATCTAACACTCGAAGCGCACCAAACATCTCTAGAGAAATGCCTGAAGTGGTGCCCATCTCAGCGGTGACTTGAGCTCGAAACTGTTTGTAAGCAAAGCCCATTAAGAACATAGGATTGCTGTCGAGTGCATCAATTCCGGTGATGGATAATGCTGGTTGATTTTCCATATATAATTCCTTGGCAGACCACTAATAATGCCAACACGATGGACATTAACTCTGCACGAAAGTAGGTATCTTGCAAACCAAGATCGGTTGCTGAAACATAGAGTTGCAATGGTAGCATAGTTCCTAACATCGCTTCAGTATGCATACCTCGCACGCCACCACGACTACCGCTGATCCAAATTGCTATCATGGTCACCAAGCTTGTGAGTCCAATGATATACACCCAATTATAGGAGTGTTGCCCCGCTAACAAGGTGACGAAGACCAACGCCAATGCACAACCACCAACGTGGGCTTGTAAACAGTTTTTCACCACCATTTGATAGTTCATGCGTTCACTTTGCGCAGCCGCAATAATCACAGGCATCATGCAGAACGTCGCGGCAATCAAATCGACCATCATCAAAAATGCTAAACCAACGCCAAGCATGACCACATATATCACTCGCTGCTGGTACGTTACAGGAACACTTTGCATTGGCAGCGGCGGCATCGCTTTGGGCGGCTTTAAGAACAGCATCACAAATCTCACCACAACCATGGTCGTCACCATGCTCACTGCTATATCGCGAACCCAGTCCGTCATCGGCATTGGGCCATGTTGTGCAAACACAATCACCAAAAACCAATTGAGCAATGGGATGTAGATTTTCCCAAGTTTGGCAGGCGTGTCGGCCCACCTTCTTGCTAAATCAAATACCCATAAACTGATCCCCCAAACCACTGTCGGGTGTGAAGCAAATAACTGATCGACAAGCAGAGCCACACAAGCGACACCCAAGATAGGGAGAAACGCTTTGAGCATACCTCTCACTGAGTAGTCGTTAATCTTGGTCGCCGCCATTACCGGATAAAGAGCGAGGTACGCCGCAACACCTAGCTGTAGCCAAAGTTGAGCCAACATACCCAAAGACACGATAGCGCTGATCCAAGCTACTTCAGACCAGTTAATCGGGCCTCGAACTTCGTTATTCATAATCTGCCTCTTAGGTCGTAAATCGATATTTCGTTAGTGGGTAGTCAGTTAGTCGATGATTGAAGAGCACAGTTAAACTAGGTAACGAATGCGAGCTAGTACTTCCATCCATGCACTTCCGATCACATCCCAAAACGTCGCTTCAGGCACCACCATCACGCTCACTTTAGAGCCTGAGAACAATGAGTGATCAAGTGACGGCAGCGTTACTTGTGTACGCACTTTTTGTTGGTCTCGAATCCAGCGATCATCATTCACGACTTTCGCGAGGCCGCTGTTGTCGCTGCTCGCATCATAGATAGCCAGTTCACGACCTTGAATATTTCCCTCAAACACCTCACCAGGCATTGCATCAAACACCAAACGAACGGTTGTTCCCGCAGTCAGATTTGCACTGCCCTTTTCGTTGAAGTCTGCGTTAATCCAAGCATGCTGGCGATCAACCAAAAACAAAACGGGGCTGCCAGCGCCAACATAGGTTCCTGAGTTAAGGTTGAGATTGCTGATTACGCCATCAACAGGCGCGACGATTTTCGTTTTGTCCAAATCCAATTGCGCCAGTTCAACGCGAGTTCGAGCAACGGCCAAAGCACCGTTGTCGCTGCTTTTCGCAAGCTCAGCTTTTATCTGCTCAATATCGGCTTGCGCAGCTTCGACGGCTTGCTGTCTTACAATCGTGTCCGCTCGGCTATCGTCTAGCGTTTCTTGGCTAACAAGCTTTCTCGAAATCAATTGCTGGTTACGCTTCAATTTTCTCTCGGCATTCACAGCTTCGTGTTGGCGCTGACGTAACGTCGCTTCTGCACCATGCAAGTGCTGCTTGTTTGCTTCATAGCTTTGCTCTGCTTCAACCAAAGCCGCTTCAGCCTGAGTTAACGCCAATTCAAAACGAGTTGGATCTAAGCGAACTAGCACGTCCCCTTTTTTTACATCCTGACCATTCTTAACAGCCAACTCCACCACTGGCGCCGACACTTCTGCAGCAATACGGCTGGTTGGAATGTGCAATTGAGCTTGAGTTGTGAACGGCGCAAGGTTGTCACTTGCCACCAAGAAAAGAGCAAACAAGGCACTGGTGCCAAGTGTTAGATAGAGCATCCATTGATACGCTTTATTAGCCATAATGTTTCACCTACAACAAAATAATGCACTCATTGTATTGACTTTTGTTTCAGATGCAACATAAATCAAAGGTGCGGATCTTAAAGATCTTGCGAGAAGTACAGCAAGCTACTGTTTATGAAAGATATAAATAGAAATTTAGATAAGAAAAAGTCGTGTAATTAGTTTGGGAAGCAAGAGTTCCAGAAGTTATCTAATGCCTTTGCTCACAATGATATGCATTAACATTGATATTCTTTAACATTTGATTAACCATACTTATCCATTAAAACTATAAGGAAATAAAAATGAAGTGGATATTTGTTGTATTCGTCAGTGTTTTCTCAGTATTTACTTACGCAAAAGATTGGAAGCAAATCCGATTTACGGTGGAAGGAGCATACCCACCATTCAGCTGGACAACGCAAGATGGTGAATTAGAGGGGTTTGAAGTCGATTTAGCCAACGCCTTGTGTGTCGAATTAGAAGTAAAATGTATCATCTCAAAAACTGACTGGGACGGGATTATCCCTTCGCTTTTAAGCCGTAAAAACGATGCAATTATAGCGGCTATGACAATTACCGAAGAACGTGAAAAGAAAGTTAACTTCACGATGCCTTACGCTAAAGTTCCCACTCGTTTTGTCATGGAAAAAGGGCGTGAAATCAATATGGATGACGGCAGCTTAAATGAACTAACAATTGGAGTTCAGCGCGCTACCATTGGTGATAAATACCTTTCCGAGATCTACCCAAATGTAGATATCAAGCGTTATGGATCATTCGACGAAGCCTTTACCGATTTACTCAACGGGCGCCTAGATAGCGTGTTTGGTGGTTCAATGGGGCTCAACGCAGGCTTTCTTGAAACGGAGCAAGGTAAGGACTACCACTTTACGGGTCCTAAATTTACAGAAGAAAAATGGTTTGGGCGCGGTATTGGTGTAGCTGTTAGAAAACAAGATGACGAATTAAAAGATCTTATCGATAGCGGAATACAAAAGCTGATCGACAATGGCCAGCACCAAAAAATTGCGAGTAAATACTTTTCATACAGCATTTACGAATAGTTTGGTATGCAGTGTGGACTAAACTAATTGCGAACTGTTGTTCACTTTAGAAAGCTTCAGATAGCAAAAAGCCGCTCATAAAGAGCGGCTTTTTTAAGGGGTGGGAACCCAGCCACATCCCGGCACACAAGTCACTCGCTGCGGCTGCTCCCTTCCAGGCCTGACCGAGTTCACGAGCTATTGTTGCGGGAGGACCAGGCCCCCATAGATTCGTTTTCTATGAGGCTTGCCTCAAAGAGTGATTGGATTATTAAGCATCACAGCAACCATTGCAAGCCCTTCCACCCTATTTTTGAACAATTGCGGTCTAAGTGCTTATCCTTTATTCAAACCACTAGAAAATCGCAGGTAAATTCACCATTTACCTGTATTTGGAAGGTTTGGATTGCTGGAGTACTAGATATCGATGTCTTCGTTATCTTCTGTGCGAATGATGTAGTCTGTCATCCACGCGGTACCTAATAGACACAACCACACCACAAAGACTGGGCTTGGTACTTCGATGCTTGGAGTAATCACCAGAGCCGCAAAACCGACCGTTGGCAGTGTCCAACACAGTAGTTTATTCCAGCGGAAGGTTTTCAAGCGCGTCAGCGTTTCCATCGATGCCATGATGCCCGTTAAACACAAGGCAACTAAAGCGGCATAAGGTAAATCGGCTATCCATAACGGAAGTATTAAACCTAATGACCACCAGCTGTGTCGGCTGGCTGGCTTAAGGTGATTTGCCGCCCACCAAATCACGATGATTGATAAGGTTTGAAGTGTGGTAACCCACGGGACGCCTTCAAGCTTGCCTGCTGATTGCGTGACCATGATCCCGACCTGCAAAGTAGTCACAATTAAGCCGGAAATAATCACGACCGACAAACTACTGCGTCTTGAGAAGACCACCATCAATAGCGGGAACAGTACCCACGCACTGACAGACAGCGTGATGGGCTGCAAAGGAAGGGTTAGACCATAAGTGGTCATGGAAACAAGCAAAGCTAATCCTGCTATGCCCCCCTGCGGTAAAATCCATAAAGCAGGAATTACCATTGCAAGCACCGGGATATCTCCCTCACTTAAACTGATTGCTCTCGCGCAAACAACCGCTAATAATGTGGTGATCAAGAACTGAAACGTTGTAAATACCATAGCCCTCTCCTTCTACCGATCCGTGGTACCATACCAATCGTAGTAATTAACTGGTCACCCTAGCTTGTTAAAAAACTCGATAACCTCGTTAGATTTTTTGATTGGAGAATGACTACTTATCAAAAAAATCTGCCTTGCTCTCAAGCTTTTTCCCTGCGCTATTTTTGAACACTTATTTACTGTGATTGGTATTTATGAACTAGGAACATTTAGTATGGACCAATTTTTGAGCCAAATCTTTGCTGTGATTCACCAAATTCCATATGGGAAAGTAACAACTTATGGAGACATAGCACGTTTTTCAGGATTTCCGGGCTATGCGCGCCATGTTGGTAAAGCGCTGGGTAACCTGCCAGAAGGTAGCAAACTGCCTTGGTATCGAGTAATAAACAGCAAGGGTGAAATCTCTTTAAAGGGTGATTCGTTCGACCGACAAAAGCAGCATTTGGTTAAAGAAGGGATTGAGGTGAGTGACGCAGGAAAAGTTAAACTCAGAATATACAAATGGCAGCCCTAGAGCTGCCACTAATCGCTAATTCAACTGGCTAAGTTAAACCACTCAAGATGCCTTAACAGTGGCATCGATTTCTGATTAACGAACACCAACCAAACGTAGGTCTGCTTGCTGTGTATTTTCTACATCAGTAATTACTGACTTAATCGTGTCAGTAGTGAAACGCAGTTTGCCGTCAACATGAATCGATGCGCGCATGTTGTAACGGTGGTTAGCTTTAATTTTGTCGTTGTCGTAGCTTAACTCGAATGCGAACGGTACTTGCTTACCGTCTGTGGTGAACTCTTGAGTTGCGATAACCGTCGATGGTGCGTCAGCCAGTGAGATATCTTCTAGCGTAACGGTAACTACTGCATTCTCTGGCAATGCAATTCTTTCACGGTAGCTCACTGTTCCTGAAATCACTTGAGTGTTCTCTGCAACCACTTCTTGAGAAGCGTTCGTTTCTGATGTTGCTTGGCAACCAACAAGTAGGCCAAACGATACTAAAGACGTAATAAGAATTAGAGCCTTTTTCATATTCAATTTCTCTCAACATGTTTGCCGGACTCGGCAAATCTACTGACCAATTATAAGAGAGCTTTCATATTCTGTCTTGAAACCCTATGATTTATTGACAGATATCTGACTAAGCTAAATGATTAACACCATAATCTGACACCCATTTTACGAAGAGGAATGCTGGCGATGAGTCAACCTTTACAAGAATTACTAAGTTTACTTCAGCTAGAAAAACTGGAAGAAGGTTTATTCCGTGGGCAAAGTGAGAACCTAGGCCTACCACAGGTATACGGCGGTCAGGTATTGGGACAAGCGCTTTCTGCTGCTCGTTATACCGTTCAAGACGACCGTAGCGTTCACTCGTTCCACAGTTATTTTCTGTTTCCCGGCGATCCTGAAAAGCCAATTATTTACGATGTTGAGAACCTAAGAGATGGACGCAGCTTTAGCACGCGCCGTGTGAAAGCGATTCAAAATGGTCGCCCTATTTTCTATCTCACGGCTTCTTATCATGGCGATGCGCCAGGGTTTGAGCACCAGATTTCAATGCCTGATATTCCGGGACCAGAGAACTTTGCCTCAGAAACTGAATTAGCGA
Source organism: Vibrio sp. 10N.247.311.51 (assembly GCF_041467855.1). Classification (NCBI taxonomy): domain Bacteria; kingdom Pseudomonadati; phylum Pseudomonadota; class Gammaproteobacteria; order Vibrionales; family Vibrionaceae; genus Vibrio; species Vibrio sp. 10N.247.311.51. The sequence continues at coordinate 204,714 of NZ_JBFSVK010000002.1, forward strand.
GCCACATTGCGGAATTCTTACCAGAGAAACTGCGCAAAACCTTCTGTGGCGAAAAGCCGATTGAGATGCGTCCGGTGACGGTAGTAAACCCACTGAAACCTAAGAAGACGGAAGCGAAACAGTATCTTTGGGTAAGATCAAATGGCGCGATGCCAGACAACCAATTGATTCACCAATACCTGCTTGCTTACGCATCGGACTGGGGATTCTTGGTTACGGCGCTTCACCCACATGAAGTCTCTATCATGACGCCAAATTTTCAAGTGGCGACGATTGACCATTCAATCTGGTTCCATCGCCCATTCAAGATGGATGAATGGCTGCTTTATGCGATTGAAAGCCCAACGGCAGCGAACACTCGCGGCCTAGTTAGAGGCGAGATCTTCAACCAGAAAGGTGAACTGGTAGCGACAGCAGTACAAGAAGGTGTGATGCGTTTTACTAAATAGCGCTCAAATAAATAGCGGATAAACGCTTCTTATAAGCCCCAAATACGCACAAACAAAAAGAGGCTAGGTTTATACCTAGCCTCTTTCTTTAATGACGCTTAAGAAAACCCGTCACGCAAAAATCAATAAAACCTACTCAACTTCTAACGTTGGGTCAAACTCGCCTTGAACTCGCGTTTTAATGCCATCACCTGCGTCTCGCAGTAGGTTAAATGGCGATAACACTACGCCTTTCACCGCGCCCTCTGCGGCTCCCTGAGCGAGCTCTTTACTCTTATCCGCTAACAAATTAGCTTGTGCCAAAATACCTGGGACTTCCGCTCGTAGCATTTCAGATTCAGTGACGATGACAGGAATAGTCTGTTCGCGGTAAGACTTACTTTCAGCGAGCATTGGTGGCATTACGTCTACGCGGTATCTCTTTAATTCCGTTAATGTTGGTGGAATAACATCGGTTCTTACCTGCTCGACTTCCGTTCGAACATTTTTGACTTCATCTAATATCGCAGGGATTTTGTTGTCGACCGAGGCCACGGTTTGATTCACATCATCGATCGTCTTTCTAACTTCTTCGACAGTGTTTAACACCTGAGGAGCAAGATCGCTGACATGTTCAGCAAGCGCTAAAAGCTCTTCTACTTTGAGCCCTTTGGTGAGGCCCGATATGTCTTCGATAACCTGCGGGTAAGTATCAACGATTTCACCGACTTTATTGGTCAATGAGTAAATGGTGTAACCCAAGTAAAAAATGGCGACCGCCAATACTAGCTGGATAGCGGTAGATACTTTTGCAAACATGAATAATCCTTTTCTTTATCGCAGAGGCGAGATCTAAACTGAGACGATAGTTAAACTCAGACGATTGTTAATGCGTAACTAGGCGTAGCTTAAAGCGGCAATGCTGTCGTGTACTTCAATGGTTCCATCGCAAACGTCGAGGTCACATTAGAAATACCATCAATGCTATTCACCAAGCGCTTATAGAAATCATCAAAGCACTTCATATCTTTAACCTGAACCTTCATCATATAATCATATTCGCCAGCCATGCGATAGAACTCCATCACTTCTGGAAATTCCGACACAGTATTCACAAAACGACCATACCACTCATGAGAATGATCACTGGTTTTCACTAATACGAACGCGGTAAAGGAAAGATCCAGTTTTTCCGGGTTCAGCAGTGCGACTCTTTTCTCAATAATACCGTTCTCTTCGAGGCGCTTAAGCCTTTTCCAACAAGGCGTTGTAGTGAGATTGACCGCTTCAGAAATATCGTTCAATGACAGGGTGCTGTCTTCTTGCAGTAACCCTAATATTTTTTTATCTACGGCATCTATCACACTTTCACCAAATCGCATTTAAAGAGAATAATTTTCTACAATTTAAGCAAAACAAAGCAAATATGGCAAAGTTTTTCTCTCCGATTATGGATAAATTAGAACCATACCAATTACAAAGAATTCCTACACTCGATCAGGAGAACGCTTATGTGCACTGACCATCAATGGATTAACAACGCGATTCGTAAAATTGAAGCGGACTACCAACGCTCAGCGGATACGCACCTTATCAAGCTCGATCTACCAAGTATCGAAGGCATTGATGTTTACCTTAAAGATGAAAGCACACACCCTACAGGCTCTTTAAAGCACCGTTTAGCGCGTTCTCTCTTCTTATACGCTATCTGTAACGGTTGGGTTGGCCCAGAAACAACAATCATTGAATCTTCATCGGGTAGCACTGCGGTATCTGAAGCGTACTTTGCTCGCCTACTTGGCCTGCCGTTTATTGCGGTAATGCCAAAATGCACAGCGAAGAAGAAGATTGAGCAGATTGAATTCTACGGCGGCCAAGCGCATCTTGTTGACCGCTCAGATGAAATTTACGATGAGTCTCGCCGTTTAGCAGAAGAGTTGAATGGTCACTACATGGATCAATTTACTTACGCTGAGCGCGCAACCGACTGGCGTGGTAACAACAACATCGCGAACTCGATTTTCAATCAAATGCAGATGGAAGATCACCCAGTTCCAGCTTGGGTAGTAATGAGCCCAGGTACTGGCGGTACTTCAGCGACGATTGGCCGTTTCATTCGCTACCAACAGCATGAAACCAAGCTTTGTGTTGTGGACCCTGAGAACTCTGTATTCCACGAATACTTCCAAACAGGCAATGCGAACGTGAAAGGTAGTACATTCAGCAAGATTGAAGGCATTGGTCGCCCACGAGCAGAACCAAGCTTCATTCCTGGTGTGGTTGACGAAATGCGTAAAATCCCAGACGCAGCAAGTATCGCAACGACACATTGGTTATCTGACATTCTTGGTCGTAAGGTTGGCGCATCAACCGGGACTAACATGTACGGTGTGCTTCAGTTGGCCAGTGAGATGAAAGCACGTGGCGAAACAGGTTCTATTGTGACTTTGCTATGTGACAGCGGTGAGCGTTACCTAGATACTTACTTCAATGACGAGTGGGTAAATCTGAATATCGGAGACCTACAACCTTATGCAGCGAAGCTAGAAGCTTTCTCGCAAACGGGTGAGTTGGCTTAAGTACATTAACTAACAAGTTTACAATAACAAAAAGGACGAAGTTAACTTCGTCCTTTTTCTTTATAACAAGCCCCTATTAAGACGCTTATTAATCGCTACTACTGTGTTATTTTTGTCACTACAGACAAAGATGCATTATCACTATAAGTATCTACAAACAAAAACCCTTCCAGTTTAACTTTGCCTTTTGTGTTAAACAGAGTTTCAAACGCATTATCAATATATTTATCTAATGAACAACATGACACTAGAAAGTTATCTGTTTGCACTAAAAAGCTACACCCCGGATAAGACATATCATCGACAGGTTGAATATTCTTTTTAGTAAGGCTACTTTTCACAATAAAACCAGTCACGCCAAATTGATTCATATTAATATCCTGAAAGCTTGATTATTAATCGTAAATATTTAGAAATAATAGGCGAACAATAAAGTTCACTTTAACAATGGATGATTATGAGCTCACTTCAAATGCTTCTGATAACGCCTCTACAGAGGTTTCAGAGACAAACTCACCATCAACAAAGTACTTAACGTTTGCACCTTCCTTCACGCCGGTTACGGTTGAAGAAGTGCCGTCAACATAAGTCACTTCCATCTCAATAGTATTTTCGTCAATGGTTCTTATGTGGCTGTCTTCAATGTTGTGGTACGTCAGAGGATCAATCGGTGCATCACGTAGTGAAGGATCAAGATCGCCATTAATATCAATCATTGTCTCGACTTTACTATCAAAGATATGCGGAGTGCCGTCGAAAGGGTTTGACCCCGTCCAGAACTCGATTGAGTTAACAACGAAGTAATCTGCCAATGTTGTAAAGCCATAAACGGGTACCAATAAGAAGTTAACACCGCCACGTGCATAGCGGTTATCAACAACCTTTATGTTGAATTCCATTAACTTTTTTGTCGTGAAATTGCTACCGACACAACCGCTAAGAATTGGGGCAAGTAACAGGATACCCGCAAGCTTGATCGAACTCTTTTTACTGAAGATTTTCATTTCATCTACCTACGACTTAGAAATAGTAACCGAATTCAATACCAACAGAGGTATCGTCAAATTCATACATAGTTACGGATGCATTCACATCAACATTGCCGTTAGTCCAACCCAGCGCATTTTCAAACACAGTGTCGACATCAGAATCCAAGAAGTAAGTAAAATCACCGCGGTAATACATGTTACCAAATGGCACCAAAACGCCCGCTTCTAGGTCAAAGCCGTCGCTCACATCACCAGTTGAATAGTTGGCACCCACGTTCCATGCACCAAAGCCAGCATCAGCGACGTAGTTACCACCGACGGTAAGATTGTCGTAGTCTCCAGAGATATTCCACTCACCATCAATAACAATGTTATTTGAAATATTGTATTGGCCAGATAGTGTAATGACATCTTCTCTATCATAATGGTCATTTAATTTATCATTACCAAAGTCAATATCAAGAGTATCGTAGCTTAAACCGATGCTAGCTTTATCATTAATACCGTAGGTAGCTTCAACGCCTATTATATTCACGTCATATCGTTCAAACTCTTGTGTATCGTATCCAGCTTTAATACTACTCTGAACATTTCTGATATCTTGATTGTGATAATTATTTTCAGCTTGTACCTCTTGTTCTACATTTTCTGAATTCGTTGTATCGTTCGCAGATACTACACTAGAAAAGAAATAACAAATAAAGAAGATAATGTTAAAAGTTGTGTTTTCATGATATTCCAATGGTTAAATTTCAATGCCAAATGGCAGTGTTAAAATTAGGCTATTAAATTAGCCGTTGTTTTTAGGTAATAAAAAGCCACACCATAATTTTAAAAACATGGCTTTTTATTAATGTGAATTAATTAGATGTTAATTATCGATATAAATCGTAAGGCGATAAATTATTTTTCTACCGCACCGCCGAGAGTTTTACCCAATCGAAAGTTAATGACCTTATGAGAAATTGCATTGTCCTGATAATGGATTTCAGACATGTCGACAATATTATTGTAAGCAACCGTCACTTGACCGTTTTCTTCAGTCACTAATACTTTTTGGCCAAAAGCATCCAATCCAATACTTGGGAAATCGGTCATTGCTTTTGCACCTGGCGCTGGCCCACCAAAAACGAGCAGGGTCGCATTAGGTAGTGACTCACCAATCGCTTCTGCTCTAGCCTTAAAGTCCCAGTTCATAAACCAAACCGTGTCACCTTGAGCAAGAACATCTCGTTTAATATTGTTCAGTGTCGTTTCAAAATCATACTCTGATACTAATGTTTCAATGCCGTAGTTCTTTGTTAAGCCTTCGCTCTGAACTGGAGCAATGTTATCTAGCCCATTAGTTAGCGATGCCGTTTTTTCTGCGTACTGCTCAAGGGCTTCGTTATCCATTATTCCGTGTCGCTTTTGAATAAACTGAGCATCGGTATAAATTACTTTTTGCTCACCATTTTCAACATAATTCAAAATACGAAATGGTAAATCGAGCCCTACTTGTAAACTGTCTTTGAGCAACTGGGTATTCAACTTATCGTCGGTATAAAAGTCCACTCGACTTGGCGCTAAATATTCATTTGCCTGTCCAGCTAATCGAGAATGGTCGATAGTTAATACTTTATCTAAACCTTTATCTTCAGCGTTTCGATCAACAATGAGCACACTCCCATCAACGGCATTTAGTTGAGATTGATGAGCGCTCTGATCAACGGTCGTTTCACAACCTAGAATGGGCAGAACAAACAAAGCAATTAAAGACAGTTTTTTCATAGATAACCTCTTTAGTGTTTGAAAATGATTGAAGACAAAACGAAACAATCAAATCTATTGAATATTATGTTCGGAAACAAAGTCTTCAAGGACCGAATGGGCGCGCTTTAGGTCACCATCATTCAAATGGACTAAGTACCCATACAGCGCTTTTTCATGCTCTACCATATAAGTCATTTCTTTTTCATAACCGGCTGGGCTGGATGCTTGAATATCCTTGAGCTGATGAACAAATCGCTCTGCGCTGCCCTCTAAATATCTCGCCCCTAAATATGGCATCACTTTCAAAGACAACGTCACTGTTTTAGCAAAGAACTTATCTTTACAATGAATAGTGCTATCAACGCCATGTTGTTTGCGGACAGGGTTCATCACAATGGTATTGTGTTGCTCCATTTTACTGAGCAAGTCCAAGCTGTTTGCTGTCATACTGCCTGGCGGGTTATGTTTGAGTTCAGAAAATACCTGTTTACCTAAGTTTCGAAATACCAACTCATACTTAAGTCCCTTCGCAAACTCTCTGTACTCAGCTTTCTCAATTCTCATCATCATATTTTCTCCACTCATAGCAACGAACGATGGCAAAGTTAACACCATTATCATGAGGAACTTGCCCCACTTTAGTTGGCTGTTATAGCAAATCATCAACAGGGGTCTCGCCTAGCCAGATATTCCTTAAAGCAACACTCTGTTTTGAAGATGCTTTAGCCTGATACACAACGTCATTGTTATATTGAATCTGCATCGTTTCCCCTCTGTAGATAATGGCAATCACATCGTCTTTAATCAGCGGCATGGATAGGCTATCCACTAGTTTTTGGATATTTGAGTCTTTCATATTGATGCCTGGGTTCGACTCTTCCAGCGCCTCAATAGTGGCTGTTGTGACTTTTTCTTGTGTTAACTTCTCAGGCGTAAACGTCAATAGAAGTGCGCTATCACCTTCTTTGCTTTTCAAGTGTCTAATATCGTAATAGTCGACAAACCATAATGTGCGAGTATTTTCTGCGACCATTCGATAATCATCGTATGCCCACGATTCAAATTGCGCATGCGAAGGCTCGTTTTTTAGCTCGTGACTGAACGCTTCCCCGGCCATCACAAGAGTCATCAACAAAAATGTTACTTTGTATCTCATTGGTATCTCTTCCTACATTCAGATTTAAACATCGCAGGTACTCGCTAATGCCGAGATCGGGCTAAGACGCTAGCTTCATCATGTCGAGAGAATCTAATCTCTCCACCTTTCTTGAGCTCGGAAATGTCAAATGAACCAAAATGCTGTTTGCAATATTCGATGCTTGAATTGGTCGGTATTTTTTCATTCTGCCGATCATCATCGGCTTAAGTACCTTAAGAGCACCTTGAAGTAACTTTTCGTCAGTTCTCTTCTCCTGTCGATCCCCCGCCAACGGGCCCGGATGTAGGAAAGTCGTTTTCTCAAAATCAAGTAATTCAACGTCATTTTCCATCTCCCCTTTGCAGCGAAGGTAATGCGAGCGAGCTTTACTATCAGCTCCAAGACATGACACGACGATTAAGTGTTTCACGCCAAGATCTTTCATGTTTGCTGCGGTCGACACGACTAGGTCAACATCAATTGCACGAAGTTTATCTTTGGTACCCGATTTTTTAATCGTGCTACCTAAAGCGATAATCCCAACGTTCGGAAGATCTGAATCTAAATGGATTGCAGGAACACTTAGATTACTGTCAATTATCTGCTTCAATTTCTGATGCTGCGTATTGAGTTCACGTCGAGACAGTGCGTAAACAGTACTGATATTCTGACTGCCTAATAAAGTACTCAGCGTTTCTCGTCCAACTAAGCCACTCGAACCAGCAATAATGATTGATCTATTCATATGAAATTCACCGTTTAAAGTTATGTCGTCTCGACGTTGTATACATAATAAACACAACAAACCGACCGGTCTAGTTAGAATATTGTCAACTTTGTCAGAATTAGACTGATCGGTTTACATATTCGAAGATGAAACGCATTGGGCTCTGGAATATAGATCTGATTAGTGAGGGGTTAAAACGCGTACGCTCGACAAGTTTTGGGGAGACCGTTACTGATACTCCAAGAACCGGTAAGAGCCGATTTAAGTATCAGTATAGATATCGATGACTTGGTCATTAAATGAGTCGTTGAAGTGTTTGGTACTTAAAACCGAGCGAGAGCTCAATGAGGATATCTAAGGGGACAAGCTTTCAAATCGCCAATGGCGACGAAACAACATGAACACTTTACGTGTTAGGAGTTAGTCTCCGTTTCGCGCACTGCAAGTTGTGTAAATTAATCTATTTATTGCTGAATATTCTCAAGAACAGACTCGGGAATAATGTTCTCTATCGCCACATACTGACCAACATCTAGGAACGCAAAACAGCTATAAGCCAAGCTACTCCAGCCTAAAATAGACAATATCAGCATGCCAAATGTTTTCACGCCACTTTGATTCAATCGTTTCGAAACAAAGGTATAACTCGGAATTCCGACTAAGACAGGAGCCAAAATAGCCATCGAAAGTTGACCGTATTGATTCCATTTTTTCATGAATTTTCTGAGTTTTGGTTTAAAGACAGCGCCTTTTTGTTTCTTAAATAAAGTTGAATAGACGGGAGCAATTTTCCAACCTGCATACGCAGCAATCATCGCTGGGATTAAATTAAACAACAGCATTTCTGGGTAGGAGTAAGATAGAAACGCGGCAATGGCAGGACCTGAATAGGTTTTCCAAAGGCTTAACAGCGCCATCGATAAACCAATAGCCAAGTATGTTTCAAATGCTAATGTCATGCTTTGATCTCCTCTCTCCGGTTTTCTGCTTCAATGGTCTGATTGTCTAATTTGAAGTGTTGAATGAATAATACACAACACAGACCGACCGGTCTAGTTGTAATTTTATTATCCTATAAGGACCTAGAAATCTGAGGGGTACATACTCAAACCAGTGAATGAGTATTGGCGTCAATCTCGCAGCCGTGTAGACTCTAATTAAGGATAATCATTAACTTGAAAAGGAAAGAGTTTTGGCTGAATTCAAATACAAGCAACTAACTCAAGAAGAACAAGACAAGCTAGATGCCGCTTCATTTCGTCGCCTATTATCTCATCTAGACAACAATAAAGACGTGCAAAACATCGACCTAATGATCTTGGCTGGCTTTTGCCGAAATTGCTTTAGCAAATGGTATGCAGCAGAAGCTGAATTGATGGGAGTCGATTTAGATTTAGACGATGCACGTGAACGTGTTTATGGTATGACTTACGATGAATGGAAAGCTAACCATCAACCGAAAGCGACGCCTGAACAATTGGCCGCGTTTGAAGCTCGCCAAGCGAAAAAGAGTTAAGAAATTGAACACCAAATAAGAGTTCGTATCCTGAGCGAAGTTTTATTTTCGATTGAACGCATTCCTACTTTCAATCATCAATATTTAGCAAACAAAAAGCCCAGTAACTGCCTCCAATAGTTGGACACCAGTTACTGGGCTTTCTTTATCAAGCTTTAAACTTAAGGGCTATAACAACTTTCTAGAGTCTAGCCCTTGGTTTTACCAACTAACCGTGAGAGGTTCTTCCCACGTTGTCATGGCTAAGCTCTTTATTAAGCTCCGCTTCCACGTGACCCGGAGAGCGTGTTGAGCCAGAAATCAGTCGGTACATCGCAGGGATAACGAACAGAGTGACCAGTGTCGCAAAGCCCATACCGAAGAAGATAACCGTACCCACAGCCACTCGGCTTTCATAGCCTGCGCCCGTTGAAGTAATCAATGGGATTGCACCGGCTAGTGTCGTGAATGCCGTCATCATGATTGGACGTAAGCGTCGAGCCGAAGCATCAATGATCGCCTTTTCAAACTCGATACCACGGTCACGAAGTTGGTTAGCAAACTCAACGATCAAGATACCGTTTTTGGTTACCATACCGATCAACATGATCATACCAATCTGGCTGTAGACGTTGAGCCCTTGACTCATCAGCACCAAGCCTAAGAAGCCACCAAAGATACCCATAGGTACGGTGAACATCACCACCAGCGGGTTAATGAAGCTTTCAAACTGCGCGGCCAGTACCAAGTATGCGACCAGCATCGCTAGCGCAAATACCACTAGGATACTTGATTGGTTCTCTTTGAAGTCTTTTGACTCGCCAGAGTAGCTCACTGAAATATCACCGGGTAGCTGTTCAATCGCTTGTTCATCAAGGAAATCGAGCGCGTCACCTAGCGTGTAACCTTCCATTAGGTTCGCCTTGATGGTCACCGATTTCTGCTTGTTGTAGTGCGACAAACGAATCGATGAAGCCACTTCTTCAATGTGCGTCAGCGTATCGAGTGTAACCAGCTCACCAGACTGGGTTCGCATGTAGATTTGGCTTAGGTCGTTCGCGTTGTTGAAGCTGTTTTCATCACCACGCAGGTACACGTCGTACTCTTCACCACGGTCAACGAAGGTCGTTTCACTGCGACCGCCAAGCATGATTTCTAACGTATCTGAGATGTCTGAAACGCTAACACCTAGCTCTGCTGCACGCTGCTTATCTACGGTTACCAATAGCTCTGGTGTCTTCTCAGAGTAATCGATGTCCGCGCCTTCCATCATTGGAGAGTCTTCAGCGGCTTGCTTTAAGATCTCTGCCCACTTCTGCAGTTCAGAGTAATCAGAACCGCCAAGTACGAATTGAACAGGCTCACTTGAACCACCTTTGAAGCCCGGCATGAACGGGAATACACGCACATCTGGAATGCCGTTCAACGATTTACGAACTTCGTTCAACGCTTCTTGTGCGGTAACGTCACGCTCATCCCAATCTTCTAGGATCATGATTACGAAGCCCGTTTGGTCGCCCGCATTACCACCAAACGCTGGTGATTGAATACTGAATGACTTCAAGAAGCCTTGACCAAGCAAGGGCATTAAGCGCTCTTCAACGATGTCCATGTTGGCAGACATACGGTTGTAACTGGTTGCATCGGCACCACGAACAAACGCAAAGATAACACCACGGTCTTCTTGTGGCGTCAGTTGCGACGGCACTTGTTGCATCAAGCCATAACTACCGCCCATACACGCGATAATGATGATTGGAGCCGCCCAACGCCAGTTTAGAGCACGGCGCAATACCGATCGGTATCCAGATTCAAGTTTGCCAAATACGCGCTCGACAAACAAATTGAAACGGTTTGGTTTAACGTTCGCTTTTAGGATTTTACTGCTTAACACTGGCGTTAACGTTAATGCGACTAACGACGAGAAGATCACCGACATAGCAAGCAATACAGAGAACTCGGTAAACAACAGACCAACCATGCCGTCCATGAACGAGATTGGCAGGAATACCATTACCAATACAAGCGTTGTTGCGATTACCGCGAAGCCTACTTCACGAGTACCTTTATAGGCAGCAAGCAGCGGTGACTCACCACGTTCAATATGGTGGAAAATGTTCTCAACCACCACGATCGCATCATCGACCACCAAACCAATCGACAGGATAAGTGCCATCAAGGTAATCAGGTTAATAGAGAAACCGAAGTAGTACGCGGCAATAAACGACGAGATCAGAGATACAGGTACGGTTACCGCTGGAATAAGTGTTGCACGTGCTTGACCAATAAAGATGTAAAGCACAAGGATAACCAAGCCACCCGTGATAAAGAGTGTGCTGTATACCTCTGAGATTGAGCGGTCGATAAAGACTGTTGAGTCATAATCGACAGCTAAACGAGTACCATCTGGCAAGAACTTTTGAATTGCTTCGACTTCTTTATGAACTAAGTCAGCCACCTCAAGTGGGTTCGCATCTGACTGAGGCACAATACCCATACTTACGTTAACAACGCCGTCACTCTTAAAGGTCGAGTTCTCGTTTTCTGCGCCAATGTAAACATCCGCTACGTCTTTCAAGTAGATAGGTGTGTTATCAGAGGCACGTTTAACGACTAGGTATTCGAAGTCTTCCGCTTCAGTGTAAGAACGAGCAGTACGAACCGACATCACAATCGCATCGTTACGTACTTCACCACCAGGGCTTTCAATGTTCTCACTGTTCAACGCAGATGTGATGTCCGAGGTAGTCACGCCACGACCCGCCATCTGCGCAGGTTTCAGCTTGACGTACATTACTTTGTACAAGCCACCTGAGATATCCACTGAGCTCACGCCAGAAATCAAACTAAAGCGGTCAATCAACACACGTTCGGTGTAGTCGGTTAACTGCGTTCGGTCCATCTCTGTAGAACTTAAGTTGATGTAAACCGAAGCTTCACCACTACCATTGTTCTTGTAAACAATAGGGTCGTCGGCTTCATCTGGCAATGAACGCTGCGCTCGAGCTACCGCATCACGAACATCACTCACACCGGTATTGAGGTCGTAACCGAGCTCAAAAGTAATCGTGATACGCGACATACCGTTACGCGTTGTGGATTCGATCTCATCGATACCACTGATGCCGGATAACTGGTCTTCAAGATTGGAGGTTATTTGGCTTTCAATGATGGTGGCAGACGCACCCTCATAACGAGTACTGATCGATACTACCGGGCTTTCAATATCTGGCATCTCACGAACCGCGAGCTTATTGAAAGAGACAATACCAAACACAACCAATAGTAGGCTCAATACGACGGCCGCTACTGGTCTCTTTACAGAAACATCAGATAACAACATTAGTTAGCGCCTTCTTGTGCTTTTTTATCACTTGCTGCATCAGCTGGGCGATTAACGGCAAGCTCTTGAACCAAGACGCCGTCACGCATGTTCACGATACCTTGCACCACGATCTTCTGGCCAATTTCGATGCCTTTGTCGATCACGACTTCGTTATCAATACGAGCCCCAAGGAAAACTTCAGTGCGAGTTGCTTTATTATCTTCGTCGATAACATAAACGAAACGCTTCGTACCTGAATACTCAAGCGCTTGAACTGGAATGATTGGCGCTTCCACTGGTGGGAAGTCCATATCCGCTGCCACCAACATGCCTGGCTTTAGATAATCATTATTGTTATCGAAGTGGATTCGAACTCGAAGGTTCAAGGTTTCAGCGTTAATACGAGAATCAATGCCTACTACAGTACCAGTGAACTGAGTGTCGCCCCATGCGCTGGTGCGAGCCGTTACTTTCATACCTTTAGACAGTTTAGAAAGGTAGCGCTCCGGGATCTGCAAATCTAATTGCATTACCGATAGGTCGTCTAGGGTCACGAGTTCAGTACCGGCTGTAACCATTTTACCGCGGCTAAAGTCGATAAAACCAACAGTGCCCGAGAATGGCGCGCTGATGTGAAGATCTTTCAGATTGGCATTTGCAGCAGCTAAACGAGCATTGGCGATCTCTACGTTCGTTTTCTGAGCATCAATTTCAGTTTGCGTGATCGCGTTACGTTTCACTAGGCGTTGAAATTCCGCTAGCTTACGTTGCTCGTCTTTTAGATAAGCTTGCGCTTCTGCAACCGCCGCTTTCGCTTTGTCGTCATCAAGCTGAACCAACATCTGCCCTTTAGTGACATCTTGATTGGCTTTAATGTTGATAGAGTCCACTCTGCCAGCCACTTCAGAAGTGATCATTACTGATTGCTCGGCTTCTAACTTACCGACCAACGAAAGAGATTGGCTAACTTGGTGAATATCAACCTGCTCAGTAACAACAGTGACAGTGCTAGGGCCCATACGCTTAGCAAGTACGGCTGGAGACGCCATAAGAATAGACAAGCTAAGCAGGGTTAAAACAGATTTATGCTTCATAATAATGGTCTGCAAGTAAGATTTATTATCTATAAATGAAATTAACCGTATTCTATCAACTAATGAATACTGTAACGTCAAGAAGTGTAAATCTAGATTAAATTCCATTTACGTTTCATCACGCTTTAGACACATTGAACACAATACAGAAAGCCAATCACCTCAAGGTGTTACCCCTCAGTATGTAAACCTTAGTACAGATGTTCACTTCACGAGCAATATGCGTACTTTTCGCCATCTTTGCCCAAAAAGGCAGCATTTAACACAAAACCATAAGAAAAACCCTTTACACGTTTAGCGTGTTTGCTATGATGCGCTCCGCACTTGAGAGATGCGTTGGGAAAAACATCTCTTTAGCCTATCCATTATGAGTTAGGAAAAAACACCCTGGAGGGGTTCCCGAGTGGCCAAAGGGAGCAGACTGTAAATCTGCCGGCTCCGCCTTCGATGGTTCGAATCCGTCTCCCTCCACCATATTCTTCTTGCCTCTTTTAAGAGTTAAGAGAACAACCTAGTTGATGGGCTTATGGGAAACATCAATTTAGGCTTACTTTGTGAAGAGTAAGATACACCCTGGAGGGGTTCCCGAGTGGCCAAAGGGAGCAGACTGTAAATCTGCCGGC